>QQUO01000209.1 GCA_008501575.1 Pseudomonadota bacterium | reverse complement strand
GAATTCTGCTGCCGCTCACTGGTCTGCAAATTAGGATAACCCAAATTATAATTAAATAAATCTTTATATGTTTCATCGTTAAGTTTCAAACCAACAACCTGGTTCCACATAAGTTTTAACTGAATATTTTCAACCTGGTCAATTTCAGCCGATACCGGCGTTAGTGAATCAATGGGACTGCCACCCTTGGTGCTGAACATGGTCATGTCTGTTGCACTGCGGCCGGTTTCATCTAAAGCCAATGCACCGGTGGCCATATACCAAATCGGCAAACCGTTTTCATCATAAGTAAACACGGTCATCATCACAATATCACCCTGACTGTGGAAATTAACACCGCTACCAATCGCAGGATCATCCCGGGTGCGCCAATGGCCTTCCACCGGAAAAGTACGGCGGTCTATTTCAGCATTTTCTTGATATTCTGCATCTAAACGAAAGGCTTGATAAACAGGGTGTTCACGGCTGTAACTGTCATCACCTTCCGGTTGTAAATGTAACGTCATGGTATTCGTGCCTATATCATCAATAAACACATACAACCGACTTAATTGCGCTGCCAATTCATCCGTGGCAAGATCAAAGCTTCTTGCCTTGAATTTGCAAAATGGCATGGGTGAAGCGTTTTTTGTCGGGCAGATAAAAGAATAACTGAGCGTATTCTGATCAAACGCATCATTAAAATACAGTGTATGGTTTGGATCAGGCGGATCCACGACGCTACCAGTCCTAATATGTAAATCTAAACTGAGGCTGATGTTATCTGACGCACTGCCAATCGCCCATTGGCCGGTGATATCCGGAAACTTGTAAAAATCACCATTGGCAGTCATTAACTGCTCTGTTTCTATGCCCTCAACACCAAATCGGTAGGTATGGATGGGCTTGGGCTCACTGTTATTAATCGACAGCGTGCCGGTTTCAGTGGCATTGAAAGACAATGTAATGGTCTTTTTCGGATCAATAACTTCGGCGCTTTGAGGTAGCCGGTTAAAAATAAATCCACCGTTTTTGGTTTCCCCTAAAGGGGCTGCAAAAACACCATTGGCATCAATTTCACCGGTGGCAAAATACCACACCGGCGATCCGTCTTCTCGGTAGGTAAAAACAGTAATCATGGTGACGTCACCTTGGGTGCGGATATTAATACCACTGCCGATGGCAGGATCATCGTGGGTTTGCCATAAGCCGTCACTGGGGATAATCCCGGCTTCTAAAGTCGGCATTATCACAACGCCTAAAGTGCTGATAATCAGAATCAACGTTTTCATTTGTATTGCCTTGTTACATATAAGTGGGTATTAACATTATAAATCAATGCCTGAGTATTAGCAAAATAGCCCTTACTGATTAAGAATAATGTCCTCAGTGCCCGGCAACTGATAAATCAAATCAGCCCCCAGTAATCCTGAAGGGGTCTGATAACCCGGTAATAATTCCGGTTGCGTTAAAACAGCGTTAACCACATACAATGAACCATCCACAGTCAGCTGATAACCGTTGGCCACCTGCAGTCGTTTTTGAATGCGTTCACCGGCGGGATTTGTGACTTCACCCCAGACATAGGTGGTGTGTTTCTCACGGGCTTGCTCATCGGGGCCTTGGACGGTTTTCTCAATGCGGTTTTTAATTAAATTTTGAACCCATGACCAGCCCAATACAGGTCGCACCCAATTCATGCGCTTCATTCGTTTGATCAATTTTGGTGAACCCGGAATGTACACTTCAATATTGGGAATTTCTGTTGAATAGTAGGCGGTGGCGACATCACCCCAGGGGATGGTCATGGCCAGTTTCTGGCCACCACCAAAATCGATGCGGCGGGTTTTATAGGCCAAAGGCACTTTCTTTATTAATCCGTCTTCGCGGACTCGCCCCCCTTCGGGCAAAGCCTCCACAGAAGTTTTTGCAGTACCCGGGCTAAAACCGGAACGTGAATCAAATCCTAAACTTAAATGCGTGGCATCGGGCATGGCCTGTTTTAACATGGCCGCCATACAATCGGTGGGAATCACATCAAATCCCACTCCCGGACATAAAATTACCTTATTTAACACCCCTTGTTGGTGACGTTCTGCGGCCGCTTCAAACACGGCGATTTCACCGGTGATATCAAAATAATGACAACCGGCATTGATACAGGCATCCAGAAACACCTCGGCAGTTTGGGAAAACGGTCCGGCACAATTGAGCACCAAATCATAGGATTTCAGTAAATCATTGTTATCGGCTAAATCGGCTATCGAGAACACGACATGAGATAAACCCAACTGTCCGGCCAATTGGGCAGTTTTTTCCTGATTTCTGCCAGCCAGCACCGGCTTTAAGCCGTCTTTTACCGCTTGTCTGGCAATCAGCTCACCGGTGTAACCGTAAGCACCATAGAGTAACCATTGCATTTTGTTCATTGTTTAAACCGCTTAATTATTTTTACTTTTTGCCGAAAAAAAGTATTGGGTAACCAGCGCGACAGCCGCCATTGGTTTTTGGTTTTGCTGTCACTGAATACCATAAATTGTTTATTGTTGATGGCATGTAAAATATGTTGCGCCACATCATCGGCATTAAAAGACGAGTTTTGCATCCATCGTTCAATGCGTTGTTTGATTTTAACATGACTGTCGATCATGGATTCGGTGAGATTGGTTTTAAAAAACGCCGGACAGGCCACGGCCACATGCACCCGGCTATCAACCAGCTCGGCCCGCAGAGTTTCACTTAAAGCCAGCACCCCGGCTTTGGAGACATTATAAGAAGCCATAAACGGTGCCAACGCCACTGCAGCAAATGAGGCGACGTTGATAATGGCAGCCTCAGGCCGTTGTTTCAAATGGGGCAAAAATGCCCGACATCCATGCACCACACCCATTAAATTGACATTGATAATGCGTTGCCATTGTTCAAGCGAGCTGCCCTCAACCCCACCGTCTGATGCAATTCCGGCATTATTGACCAGTACGTCAACCTGGCCAAAATGTGCCAAAACCTGTTTACTGACCGCCTCCACCGATTGCCAGTCACTGACATCGCAATGAAAGAAAGCCGCTTGCTGCCCTTCGCAAAGAATATCGTCGACCACCTGTTGTCCTGCTTGCGGCTGAACATCCAATACCGCAATATTATAATCCGGGGCGGCAGCCAGTGCTAAAGCCCGACCCAAACCACTGGCAGCTCCTGTGATAACCATTGTTTTTTTCATGGCATGATTGTATTAAATTAATTATTCAATTTTAACAAAAAATTTCGAACATCTGTTCGAATTTGTTATAATTTAATGATTCTCAATAGACCCTAACAATGCAAACCACGTCCTTTTTAGACTTCAAAACACAGGCTGAAAGTATCATTCATTCGCACATTATTAATGCTGAGCCTTTATTACTCTCACATCAGTGGGACAAGTTACAACAAGCCATCGAATCGATTCGGCAAAAGGTAAAAAAAGCGGGACTGTGGGCACCACATTTACCGAAAGACATCGGCGGACAAGGTTTAACCATCAGTCAACTGGGTGAATTGTCGGCGGTTTTAGGCCGGTCCCCCTTGGGCCATGTCTGTTTTGGTTGTCAGGCACCGGATGCGGGCAATGCTGAATTATTGCACTTGTACGCCGATAAACGCATCAAAAGCGAGTTTTTACATCCTCTGGCAGCGGGTGATATTCGCAGCTGCTTTGCCATGACCGAGCCTGCCATGGCGGGGTCCAATCCGACCCGATTAAGTGCCACCGCTGAACTCAAAAACGGTCAATGGCATATTAACGGCCATAAATGGTTTACCACCGGTGCCGATGGCGCTGATTTTGCCATTATTATGGCGGTCACCGAACCTAAAGCGGCCAAACACCAACAAGCCAGCATGATTATTGTGCCAACCGACAGTCCCGGTTACGCCTTGGTGCGCAATATTTCAGTGATGGGCAGTGAGGGCCATGGTTATTTTTCTCATGGTGAAGTCAAGTTCTCAAATGTCGTCGTCCCTGAACAAAATTTGCTGGGACAACGGGGCGCTGGTTTTCTCATGGCGCAACAGCGTTTAGGTCCGGGGCGTATTCAACACTGTATGCGTTGGATTGGTATTGCCCGCCGCTGCTTTGATATCATGTGCCGGTATGTCAACCAGCGACAAATTACGGATCAGCAAACCCTGGCACAACAACCGGTGATGCAAGTCAAAATTGCCGACAGCTATGCCGCCATTGAAGCCGCTCAATATTTGGTGCAAGCCACCGCCGAGCGCATCGATAAGGCAGGCTATGCGGCAGCCAAACACGATATTTCCATGATTAAATTCCACACCGCCCAAATGTTACAGAATGTTATGAATCATGCCATTCAAGCCTTGGGAGGTTTGGGGGTTACCGATGACACGGTACTTTCCTTTTTTTATCGGGAAGAACGTGCCGCCCGTATCTATGATGGTCCCGATGAAGTCCATCAACTGTCTTTGGCCAAACAATTATTGGCTCAATACCGATGAGCATTAACTATGCCGAATTTACCCTTAAATTTAATCAGCTGTTTGGGGACGAATGGCACTTTATCTATCAACAAAATAAACAACGTTTATCATTAAAAAATCAGCGTATTGCCACCACTAAATTAGCCACCATTATCCCTGCGGTATTTAGAATATCAAAAAACCAAAGTTTTCGCGGCATGACAGTGCGTGACTTAAGCATTGAAACCAACATCAGCATGGGTGGTTTGTATAAATATTTTACCCACAAAGAAGATTTAATCATGATGATTCACCGTGCTCTGGTGGCCATGACAGAACAGTTACTTCTTTCCCAACAAGACCCCGACCCACTGACGGCCATTGACCAACTGCTGGTTTATCATTTATACATCAGTGAGCGTTTAAATAGATGGTTTTATTTTGTCTTTATGGAAGCCAAACATTTAGACAAACCAGTGTTAAACCAATTCGTTGCCTCTGAACAATTGTTGGAACAAGCCCTTATTGGCCACATTGAAACTGCACAGCAACAGCACTTATGTCAATGCGACAACCCCTTTTTAACCGCGACAGTATTTAAAGCCGTGCTCCAGGAATGGTACTTAAAAAGTCACAAATACCAAAGCAAACACATTAATCTGGAACAGTACAAGCAACATTTACTGGATTTAAGACAGCAAATATTACCGACGCTAAAACCATGAGCACGGACAACCACACTCAACTTTTGACTGCCATTAAACAGAGCCTAAAATGTTCTGATAAAGCCATTTTAGTAAAGTTAACCGGTGGCGTATCCAACCTCACCTACCGCCTGACTGATGGTGAACATCAATGGATCGTGCGCACCTCGCCACCGGGTACCAAAGCCCGGGGCGCTCACGATATGGTGCGGGAATTTAATCTGCTTAAAGCCCTGTCCGGTGATTATGATTTAAGCCCGAAAGTCCATTTCTTAATAGATGACATCAACATCTTTCCAAGGCCGCTGTATATCATGGAAGCCATTAATGGGATTGAGATACACAAAAATATACCCGACATTTACAGCACGCACAATCATCCGCAATTATGCCGCTCATTGATTCAAGCACAGTATCAACTCCACCAAGTGCCCTTATCTCAAGAACTGCAGGTTTTCAACAAAGGCCACGGCTATATTCAACGACAAGTTGACGGATGGATTCAACGCTATCGCAATGTCCAAGCCAAGCATAATCGCGCTGATTTAATTATCGACTGGCTCCTAAAACAGATGCCGGAAGATAAGCGAGCTTATACCTTGATTCATAATGACTTTAAATTTGATAACCTGATATTTGACGCCCAAAACATAACCACTGTTAAAGGAGTATTGGATTGGGAAATGGCCACCGTGGGCGATCCATTGATGGATTTAGGCTGCTCCCTGGCATATTGGATACAAGCCGATGATTCAGCGAATCTGCAGGCCATCCGCAGCCAACCAACAACAGAAAAAAATATGCTGAGCCGCGATGACTATGTCCATCAGTACTGTCAAATAAGTGGTTTGTCCTTGGACAATTATGATTTTTATTATGTTTATGGTTTGTTCCGCCTAATGGTTATTGTGCAACAAATTTATTATCGTTACGAGAAAGGTCAAACAGACGATCAACGCTTTAAACCATTTGGCCAAATTCGTGATATTTTAATTCAACACAGTCAACAACAAATCGGTGACTCACATGTATGATTTTAATAAAAAAGTGGTGGTCATTACCGGTGCCAGTCGGGGTATCGGTGCAGCTGTGGCCCAGCAATTTGCCAAAGCCGGAGCCATGGTGGTGGTCAGTTCACGTAAACAAGCCAGTATCGATCAAGTGGCACAGGCCATAATCAAGCAAGGCGGCCAGGCGCATGCCATCACCTGTCACAATGGTGAAAAAGCCTCGCGCCAACAACTCATTGACCGTGTTATTACTGAATGTGGTCGCCTTGATGTGTTGATTAACAACGCCGCCGCCAACCCCTACTTCGGTCCGGTACTGAACACCAATTATGAGGCCATGAAAAAAACCATTGAAGTCAATATTGAAGGTTACTTTCATTTAAGCCAGCTGGCCGGACAAATCATGAAAAAACAAGGCGGCGGAGTTATTATCAACACCGCATCGGTTAATGGTGCTGATCCGGCAGCCATGCAAGGCATTTACTCCGTGACCAAAACCGCCATTATGGCGATGACCCGCAGTTTTGCCAAAGAATGTGCCGTCCACGGTATTCGAGTCAATGCCATTTTACCCGGACTCACTGACACCAGGTTTGCTTCGGCACTCACCCAAAACGAAGCCATGTTAAAAATGATACTGCCTCAAATCCCCATGGGTCGCATGGCCCAGCCGGAGGAAATCGCGCCGGCCTATTTATTCTTAGCCAGCGACCAGGCCACCTATATCACCGGCGTTAATTTACCCGTGGATGGTGGCTTTTTGGCTTAATCAGAAATTGATTGTGAAATAAAAGTTGTTTAAACAATCGATAAATTGAGCTGAGCTGAGCGAAGCGAAGCGAAGTCCAGCACCCCTTAAAAACATTCAGTCACATACCAACAAAAACTTATCATATAAATTACAATCTCATGGGTTCCCAGATGGGTGCTGGGCCATGGTCACCACCCAAATTCCGCGCAGTTGATTAACAGCAAACCCGGTGGCTTTGTCATCAGGATAGTGTTCCTTAATGGCTTGCAGTGTCTCAGGTGCTATATCGGTTTGTTGCGAACCGTGACATTGTAAACAGCCGGGCTGACTGACAATGGGATAATAGGCCACCATCTGGTCATTCAATTCATGAACCACAGCTGGGGGGTTCTGACCGGCGAGTAATTGAGATTTGGCCTGATTGATATAAGCCAACTGGGCATCATTGGCCACATTATCGGGGTTTCGGTTTTTATCCGACACCCGCTTTAAATCCAGTAAATCACCGGCCACCACAGAATCTGTTAAAACAATCGCTTGCTCATGACAAAAATTGAGCGCACCCACCGGCCCACTTTCCTGCATAGCTTGTTTTAAGTTGCTCGCCAGTTTCTTTTGGGCGTTTTGGGCATACTGTTGTCCCAGGTTTAAGTAATAGACGGTATCAGCCTGTGTATTATTCTCATCTTGTGGCACCATGGTCTGTGGCTGACAGGCCATTAAAAACAGGGCAATACTGATAAACATTAACATTTTCATGGTTTTCTCACAGTTTATTAATCGGAATTTTTATAAATTGAGTGCCTTGTTCGGAGACTGCGCCAAACCCACCTAAGCGCATATTGGTTTGAATCGAGGGCAGTATTAATCTCGGCACCGCTAAACTGGCATCCCGTTGTTGGCGCAATTGTGTGTATTCTGCCAGCGTGGTTTCTGCCTTAATCATTTTATTGTGTTTTTTTTGTTCCGCCACGGTAAAACTTTTACATGGGCTTTGACCTTCTGCCGGGTAGTCATGACATAAATACATGACAGTCTCATCAGGTAAGGCATACAACTTCTGAATCGATTGATACAACTGTTCAGCGTTGCCACCGGGAAAATCCACCCGGGCGGTCCCGCCATCCGGCGAAAACAGAGTATCACCGACAAACACCGCAGATTCAATGTGATAACTGACGCAAGCCGGGGTATGACCGGGGGTATGAATCACTTGGGCTTTTAATTGGCCGATATTGAAGGTATCGCCTGGGCCAAATATATGGTCAAACTGACTGCCATCGGTGGCGGTATCATGCGCGCTTTCAAAGACCGGCACCCAATGCGCCAACACCGATAAAATACCTGAGCCAATACCCGTTTTTCCACCCAGCTGTTGTTTTAAATAGTGACAAGCACTGATATGGTCGGCGTGGATATGGGTTTCTAATAAATACGCAACGGTTAAATCCTTATTTTGGATATAATCAATCACTTGATCGGCAGATTCGGTGCTGTAGCGGGCGGCATCTTGATCATAATCCAACACCGGATCAATAACTGCACATTTTTGCGTACTTTGATCGACCACCACGTGCGTCCAGGTGGAACTGTCTTGATGATAAAAAGATTCGATATGCATAAGTGTACTTTATTATATAAGAGTTTAATTATATACTAAGCCATTCAGTTAATCAACTTATGCCTGCATTTTGTTGTGCCTGTTGTATTTTTATTAAATATTCACGGGATAGCATCACGCCACAGGTAGCGGCCAATTGCTGAATATGTTGCGGTGAGGTGCTACCCACCAGAGCTGATGACAGTGACTTATTTTGTAGCACATAAGCCAGCGCCAATTGTGTGGCCTGATACTTTGGATGCTTGTTAAGAAAATCAAAATGCTCGGCCTGGTTTAATTGTGCGCGATTATTTTTAAATGCCCGTAACCCGTACCACAGATTTTTAATGGATAAATTATGGCGCCATGGTCGGCTGTACAAAGCGCCGCCCAGCGCACCGGCGACAATAACAGCCATGCCCAATTCCCGGGTGTTACTGAGTGTTTTAATTTGTTGAGGCTTAAACACATTGAAATCAGTCATCAAAACATCAAACTGGCCACTGTCCCGGGTCAATTGGATAATATGAGGGTTAAAGGAGTTAACACCAACCAATGAAACTTTACCCGCCTGTTTTAAGTCCGCCAGGGCTTGATAAGTGTCCTCATTAAAATCTTCCACATTGGGCCCGTGCAGAAAAAGAATTGAAAGTTGCTCAACACCTAAACGGGCTAAGCTGCGTTCACAGGAATAACGAATATTTTGCCAGCTAAAATCTTTCCTCAAGCGGCCAAAATGACCCACTTCGGTACCGACTTTGCTGCTCACAACAAGTGATTTATTGTTAGATATTTGCTTAAGAATGCGTCCCAGGCGATGTTCAGCATGGCCGCCGGAGTAACTGGCACCGGTGTCTAAGTAATTAATGCCTTGATCCAGTGCCCTGTGCACCACCTGTGCTGCTTGCCGTTCAGAGAAATACTTTTTACCCCAGTAACTGGCGCAACCCAAGCCCACTTCTGAAACTCGGTACTGCACCAGTTGTCGGTAATTCATGTTTTATCGTTTAGCCTAAGGCGTAATCCAAATCGGCTTGTAAATCCGCAACATCTTCAATGCCCACAGACAAACGCACCAAGTTATCGGTGATACCAATTTGAGCCCGTTGTTCAGCCGGAACGGCGGCATGGGTCATAATCGCCGGATGATTAATCAAACTTTCAATCCCACCCAATGATTCAGCCAGGGCAAATAAATGACAACGCTCCATCATGGTGCGGGTTGCGACCAGTCCGCCTTTAATCAAGATGGTCATCATGCCACCAAAACCGGACATTTGCTGTTTTGCCAGTTCATGTTGTGGGTGTGATTGCAGGCCGGGGTAAATAACCTTGGTAACACGGCTGTCCTGTTCTAACCATTGCGCTAAATGCATGGCGTTGGTACAGTGTTTATCCATGCGCAAGGGCAAAGTTTTAAAACCACGTAAGGCCTGGTAACTATCAAATGGTCCCGCCACCGCACCAACCGAATTTTGTAAAAAGGCCATTTGTTGGGCCAATTCAGGTTCATTTACCACCACCATACCGCCGACCATGTCAGAATGGCCGTTAATAAATTTGGTGGCTGAATGCATGATGATATCCGCACCCAAATCCAAAGGCTGTTGTAAATAAGGTGATGCAAAGGTGTTATCAACCACCACCAGTAAATCATGTTGTTTGGCAAAATCGCAGATTTTTTTAATATCAACAATTTTCAACATCGGATTGGAGGGTGTTTCCAGCCAAATCATGCGGCTGTTGTCTTTAAGGTATTGATCCAGATTATCCGCAGCAACGGTTAAATCCACATAACTAAATTCCAGATGAGCCGACCGTGCTCGAACCATTCTGAATAAGCGGCTGGTGCCTCCGTATAAATCATCCATGGCAATAATGTGATCACCTGAATCCAATAACTCAATGATGGTCGAAGTGGCCGCCATACCCGAGGCAAAGGCAAAACCATGGCTGCCATTTTCCATTGCCGCCACCGCACGTTCATAGGCATAACGGGTTGGGTTATGGGAACGGGAATATTCAAAGCCTTGATGTTGTCCCGGGCTTTTTTGTAAATAGGTTGAGCTGGTATAAATCGGCGGTATCACCGCACCGGTGGTGGGATCCGGGTATTGACCGGCATGAATGGCTTTGGTATGTTGGCCAAACTGTTGTTTGTCTTTCTTGTATTCGTTGTTATGAGACATTGAAATTCCAGGGAATTTTGGCTTATTGATTTTGATCAGAACGCCGCAAATAATTCAATAAATCGATGCGGGTAATTAAGCCTAAAAATTTATTATCATGTTTCACAATAGCCACCCGACCGGCTTCAAACACCGGCAGTAAGTCTTTAAGTTCAGATTTCACATCTAAAAATTCAAGTTG
>QQUO01000105.1 GCA_008501575.1 Pseudomonadota bacterium | reverse complement strand
TGCTTTGGTGATCAGGTTGTAAACCTTTTTCTGTGAATGATTGATTACCAATGTGCGCCACATAGGCATTATCCACTAAGACATTACGCAAGCCGGCCGCTGATGCACGTAAAGAATAATCATTTTCCTCACCATAACCATGGCCAAAAACCGCTTCATTAAAATACCCCAGCTGTTGTTTGGCTCGTGCGGTCACTAACATACAAAAACCCACAGCAGTGGGTAACTCCGGGTATAGCGGTTGATGATGTTGATACAGTGCCCGGGCTAAAGTATCGATGTCATTGGGCAGTGGATTATTGCTCAGAGTTTTTGGCAAAGAGCAAATCTCCGCATTATTAGACCATGGTGTGGCAGTGGCTAAATCAGGTATTAATTGGGCACAGTCTTGTAAACGTTGCAACCAGCCCTGACTGACCAGGGTATCGGTATTAAGTAACACGGTGTTATCAGGGCTGAGCTTTAAACCACGATTAGCGGTTTGCACAAAACCCATATTTTCGGGGTTTATCAATAACGTCCAAAGGCTGGCTTTTGCCACATAGTGCGCCAATAATGCCGATAAACGCTGATCATGAGAACCATCATCAATTAAAATCACATGGTCATCGCGATTATGGCGATATAAGGTCTTTAAACAGTTTTTGGTGGCAGTATAGGCTTTATAGACGGGTACCACCACCTGAACAGGTGATGCGCTCATGACAGCCATTCAATGGGCAATCGGGTGACACCCATTTCCCGGGTTTCACCCTTAACCGTTAACGGTTTTTCAACAGTATCAATCAGCTGTAATTGATCCGGGCTCATGGTGTGAAATTTAATGTGGTAACGGCCCGGTAATAATGGTAAGTGCTGAATTCGTAAGGTAAATTCAAACAATCCACCGCCCAAATTTTTGGGCTGTTGCTTAAATTGCTCCGAATAACCCCCATAAACCGGTTGATTGTCAAAGCTCACCACCCCAAAACATAAACCGGGTGCTTCACCGGTTGGGGAAAATAATTTGGCTTTAAAATACACCGTATCACCGGTGTTCGCCTGATCCACAGCTTCATTATTATTATTAAGAATTTGCGCTTGACTCACATGAAAGCCGCTTTGATCCACTTCAGCCGGTGTGATTTCCGGTAATTCATTAACGGTGTCATAATGATAAGCTTGTGAAACATCATAAGCAGAACCGTGCATTCTTATTTTGCCATTTTCCAACCAGATGGCTTGTTGACAGATTTTTTGCACATGGTAAATACTGTGAGATACCAACAATAAAGTACCGCCCGTGCCTAAATAATAATCTATCCAGGAAAGGCATTTGCGCTGAAAATTCTCATCACCAACAGCCAGCACCTCATCTGTAATCAATAAATCAGGTTTGGTTTCAGTGACCACAGCAAAACCCAAACGCACCACCATCCCGGATGAATAATTTTTTACCGGCTCATACACATAATCACCAATATCCGCAAAATCAATCATCCGTTTAATTTTATCCTTGGCCTGTTGACCGCGCATACCGGCCATGGCCGCCGACATTTTTAAATTATCAATTCCGGTGTATTCTGGATCAAAACCGGAGCCCAATTCTAATAAGGCACCAACACTGCCTTTGACCTTAAAATCACCTGATGAGGGTTGAATCACACCCGAGAGAATTTTTAACAAGGTGCTTTTCCCGGCGCCGTTGCGACCAACGATGGCCAAAGACTGGCCTTTGTGCACGGTTAAGTTAATATCTTTAAGTACATGGGCACCACTTGATACCGGATTATTGGTTAAAATCTGCCACATACTTTTTAACCGCTGCTTATTGTTACTGATGTGCGGATAAAATTTATTTAGATTATTGATTTTAATTAAAGGCATCAAACAAAATCATCAAAGCGTGGTGCTAATTTTTGAAAAAACGCATGCGTTAAATATAAACACAGCAATAAACCGGCCACCAGCCACAACAAAGAACCATAATCCACTTGTGCTAACCCAAATGTGATGGCATGAATGAAATTGATAATCGGTAATAAAGGATTAAACGCCAGGAAACGTTGACCGGCATCAGGTACCAAAGACCAGGAATAGATAATGGGTGTGGTAAAAAACCATAAAGGCATAAAAGCCGTTACAATTTGTTTAAGATCACGATAAAAAACCTGCAAAGCAGACAATAAAAAAGCCAGCGTTACGGCAAATAAATAAAGGACCGCATAGGGGATAATCAACATCAGCAAAGACCAATGCGGGGTAAGCCGACCAATCCCGATTAGTAAGACGATGATGGCGATAAAACCAATACCGTGTAAAATAAAATGGCTTGACACACCGGCGAGCAGTACTTGGCGCATGTCCATTTTAACCTTGCCCAATAAATCTTTGCGGTTAAAAACTGTCATTAAACTCCCCAGCACGGCCTCAGAAAAAGCCATCCACGGCCACAGACCCACAGCCAGATAAGTTATAAAGAGTTCTTGGGGTAAATCCGGTACCCGAGCCTTAAAGATAAATCCGAATACCAGATAATAAACAAACAGGGAAGCCACCGGTTGCACCACAACCCAGAGCAAAGCCGATGAACTCCCCAGATAACGATCAGTTATCTCTTTGCGCAAAAAATAACTGAACATGAATGATTAGTTACTGAAAGACCTCGTAACGGCTGAAAATATCATCAACAAGCTCTTTATTGATCTTAATTTCATGTTGTGCATATTCATTGATGATGCTTTGAAATTGTCGTTCCATCATTTCAGTTTTGATTTTTGCCACCAGCTCATCTTTATGGGCTGAAAATTCAGCTTCCTGACTCGGGATGATGTCATTAACCCGGACAATGTACCAGGATTGATCTTTTTTATATACGGCTGGAACAACCCCCATATCTGCCGCAAACACTTCTTCAGCAAAAGGATAACGAAAACCGGCCTGATGAAACTGCCCCAATTGACCATCATTGTATTTAACGGTTTGGTCGGTAGAAACCTTGTTTGCAAGCTCTCTAAAATGTTGTTGACTGTCATCAGCCATCAATTGTTTAACCAATGAAAGTACTTCTGATTGATTATAATCCGCCATAGATAGCTTAATCATTGCGATATCACGCTTTTCCGGAATCCGGTACTGATTTTTAAAGACCAAAAAACGATCCTGCGCCAAGCGAACAGCTTTAGCCTCATCGATATTTTGATATAAGTGGTCTTGCAAAGTTGAGTACAATGCTTTTTTGGTCAAGTATTTCAGGTAATTTGCTTTAAATTGGTCTTCCGGCACTTGTAACCGTTTATACACCGTTTCATCGATTATAACCGGCTGTTTTAGGACATTATCCACCACCTCACTAAAAGGTGATTGATTAATTAACCCCTGATTATGAATATAATCATAAATTATATTCATATTCAGCATACCAATAATATTGCTTTCAAGCTGCATATTGTCAAAGGACAAATCACTACGAACGTCCGGCGGTATTTCATTAAAATAACTGTCCACATCAGAGAGGGGAACCGAAGCGCCAGACTGCTGAACCAGAACATCATTCTGGTTCAGCATAATACTCAATAACAAACTAATAATTAAGTTCATAGTACTCTATCTTATGGTAAGACTGAATCGTCATCCATGGTCTGCTGAATAATGGAAGCACAGGTATTATTATAAGGATTTGTTTCATTACAAATTCGCTTACTTGAATCAGTTACTGCTGAGGTATCTGCCCCTGAAAAGAAATTCATATAATAGCTTTTCCCTTTTTCAACCAAGCAACTTCTTTGTGGCCAATAGGTAATGAATTTACTGTTTGGATTAGTTGTTACATACAGTCTTTCTCCATTGATGGCCACGCTGGCTAAGCAAACAGCTGTTTTACTTGTGTCGAAATCACCGGCACATTCACTGAGCGACACAATGGCATGGTGCATATTTCCAGCAGCCGTAGATGAATCACCGAAGTATATACTTGATGATAAATGACCATTTATATAGTTGGTATGATTCTGGGGAATATCAATGTCCTCAATCACAATGTATTGTGAACCTTTGGTATGACCAAATTGCACACCATGATTCGCCAAATCAGCATAAGGATTACCATAGCCTTCCACGTTGGAAAGTGCAATCCGCCCCAATGAAGGCTTAGGGTCACCCTGTTGATGGACTTTAGCAGACAAACCAGCAGGCGGTGTAACATTTTCACAGCCAGCAACTACACCACCTCCAGTGTTGGTAAAGACCAGACTGGCGGAATTTTGACCGCTACTGTTTGAACAGGTCAGGGTGAGGGTAGGCGCGCCGGAAATATTAACAACTTTTCCTGTCGTTGGATTATTTACCACAACATTTCCTGACCAGTCGGAATGAAACGGATTACTGGTTGCGGTACAGCTGTCGGCATTGCTTGTTGACCAGACCACTGTATATGGTCCATCTCCGGCAATGATTGGATTTGATCCAGACTGTCCTTGCAAAGTAAAGTTAATGGCAATGCTACCGGTCCCACCCGTCGAACCGGTGGGAAGCTGACTTAAGGTGAACTGCTGTTCCGTGGTGCCGCCAGCAATTTGATTACAAGTTAATTTCAGTGTGGTAGGTAAGGTGTTTATGGTTACCACTTCCGAACTCATTGTATTGTGTGATTTTGCCCCGGACCAGGCTGCGTTACCATTAACAAGTTCTGCAGAACAAGCACTGGTAAATGCCGATGCCCAATTTAGCTCAACGCTGTCACCGACGTTGATTAAATATTTATCGGGATAAAATGCCAAAATACCGGCGGTGGTGGCATCGATAATCAGTTTATCTGTTTCGGTTTGCACGGTGATATCACCGGTGGATACATTGATTGAGGCATTGCCAACAATATTGGCTTGTTGGTTGTTGTTATTAAAAATGACTTTTTTGCTTTGGGCATGAACAAAGCCACTAACAATCAGCAACAATAAAAGTAAAGTATATTGGGTTTTCATGTTTTTCAGATGTTTCATAATGAGTACTCTCTTTCGCAGTAACGCCCATTATAGACAAGATGGTGTTAATTTTTTATTTAAATATTCACATTTACAAAAAAAGGCGGGTAAAAACCCGCCTTTTCTATTCTTTTTTCAAAAGAATGGTTTAGTTTGAACTAACCAAACCTTTGTGGTTGAACAATCCACCGTACTGAGCCAATACGCCAGGTGCAGCTGCAGTGTTGGTGAAACGGTAAACCATGAAACCGGCCGTTGGCAGACCTTGATAGGTGTTGCTTGAACCGATCATGAAGTTAACAGTACCATCGTACTGAATACGGGCCCAACCATTTTCAGTGCCACCATTAATACCTTGAACAGAAATCAGATTTCTTCCGCCTAAGATATTAGAGTCACCAACCACACCACCTGGAGCAATAAACTCAAGGGTGTTGGCTTCGTAACAGAATGATGGGTTATCACCTTCAGGTGGTTGTGGAGAAATGGTACCAAAAGAAACTTCTGTACGCTCTTCACGATCCCATTTTTTCAATGCAAACTCTTCACAAGCCACATCACCGTCCCAAGACATTGTAAATGGAGCCACAGGAACAGCAGGGTTAACATGGTGGAATTTAGTTGGGAAAGTTACAACCCAAGCAGATTTACCTTCCACACCAGCTTCGAAGTTATACTCATTGTACACTTCTTGACGCATTAAAGTGGCTGATACAGCTTGTGCACCATTACCCCAAACGTCGGTTAAGGTTGCACCGTTAACAAACACATTACTTACTGAAGGGTTTGCACTCGCAATACTTGGAGTCAAAGAACCTGGATCAGTGTGTTGAGCTGTGGCACTCCAAGAGTCCAAAGCAATGGCATCATAACTGACGTTAAAGCCGTTGGCCACGTCAATTAAAGATGCACCACCAAATAACCCACCTGTAGGTGGTAGCATGTAAGTGGCAGGAGCAATATCCCAAGTGCCACCGGCACCCCAGGCAGCGTCAATAGCTGCACAGTTAGGAACACCACCAACGTGAATGGCAGCAGCGGCTAACGGAGAAAGTGAATCTACAACACCCATTTCTAACACTTCAAAGTGACCGTCTGTTGAACGGGACATGTTGTTGTTTGGGGCATCAAGATCAATCTCATAAGGCAAGAACTGTTGGCCTGCTTTATTCAATAAAGGTGCACAAGACGCATCGAACGAGGCGTGGGCACCGGCATCTTCACCAGAGTGAGAGCCAATTGATGAAGTGGTCATACCCAATACACCAGTCCAAACGTCAAATGGTGATAAGTAAACGTTAAAGTCAAGCACCTCACGAGAGTGTTGACCCTCTAAGAAACGCACTTTGACCGCTTTAACTTGGTCAGTGGTGTTAACCACAGAGTAAGTTGTATTTAAACCGTTATTAACTGAGTAATAAGGGTAAATCAACGCTTGACCGGTACCTTCAGGATTAACGTGTACGGCATTACCTATAGTGGCAACACCAGCAACACCCGCTAAACCAGCGATAACGGCAGTTGTTAGTTTGTTTTTCTTCATTTCTAACTCCAAAATTATAATTAACATCAGGGCTATTTCTAAATATCCCCGCTCATATGAACGAAGCTATGCAAGATAGCATGGCAAATCTTATTACAAGAACTGGTATGAAACAAGGTATTTTTCATAAAAAAATAATTATACCCTTGGCTACACCCGCTTGTTTCGGACTCGCTTCGCACAAAAGTGTCTTCATTTTAACAGTAATTATTTTTTAAAACGACTTATTTTCAACATATTGTATTAATAAAATGACTTTTATCTTAATGCCACCATGGGTTGCAGCCAAATAATGACGGCAAGTTGCACTGCCACTTAATAGTTTTTTCCACATTTTCACAATCAAATGCTGCTTTGAATTAATAAAGCTGGCAGAAAAATTGCATTCATAATTATCCAGCTTGGCGGTGCGGTGTGTTCGAGCTGTTTAATAACTCCCGGAATTTCAGAACCATGCATTAGCCAGCGCCAAGCTCATTTGATTAATCACTGAATTCAATCATATGCACCAACCTTTTGAATTCTTTCCCATTAATCAGCAGGAATATTCAAAACTCATAATACCCTGATTATATTTTTTTCTTTTCATCCGGTAAAAAGTACCATTTTTTGTCACTTTTAATCCAATTTTCCTTTACCGCTGTTTTACCTTTGGTTTCACCCAGACTGCGTTTCTGGAATTTATACAGATAGGTGATTACCATGGTAACTTCACAACTGTATTCCTGACAGTCTTTGTTAACAAATTTAGCCGCTTGCCAATCAATACTCAACCGGGCAGTAGCCATACGGGTTTGATAACTGTCGAGATTTTCCAGTTCACGGTGTGAAGGGGCGATATAACCATGGGCTTTTTGGTAATCACCGGCAATCAGTGCCTGCCAGCGATCAACGGCTTTTTGGTCAATGTCATCAATGGTTTCTTCGCGACCACAGGCGGATAAGATTAATCCTGATAAAAGCATTAACATCAGTGTTTTTTTCATGGTTGATCTCCTTGGGGTTCTTGTTGGTTATTTTGTTGGTTATTTTGTTGACTATCGGTGTTATCGTATTTACCGCGCGTGGCGGTGGTTGTCATGGGTTTAATCGGTTGCAGGCCTTTAAATTTCTTGGCATATTCTTCGGTAACGCGTCGAGCCTGTTCTGGGTTTTCAATCACAGTTGGGGTAATCAGCAACATTAATTCGGTGCGACTGCCAATACTACTTTTTGAACCAAATAAATTTCCCAACACAGGAATACGACTTAATACCGGCACCCCGGCCCGGGCAAAGGTGTCGTTTTCCTGAATTAAGCCGCCCATGACAATGGTGTTGCCGCTTTGTACCGCAATTTCTGTGTTTAAGGCCCTGGTCGAAATGGGTGGCTGTCCTCCTTCAGTGTCAGGCGTTCCCGGTGCACTGACATCCTGACTGACTTCCATATAGACCAATCCACCTGGGTTGACTCGGGGTGTGATGTCCACCTGGACACCGGTTTGAATATAACGGGTGTTGGTGATGGTGCCGGTGGTGTTGCCGGTATTATTCAAACTCCCGACGTTGGTAATGGGGATTTGGTCGCCGACATTAATGGTGGCATTCTTATTATTAAGAACCAGCATCGAAGGACTCGACAACAAAGCAATTCGGCCGGCTTTCTCCAAGAGGCGTAAATTAGCCTCGGCCTCAGTCCCTAAAAATCGGTAACGAATTCCCGAACTGTCTATTGTGGCGCTGTTGGTGCCGAAATCATAGGGCCATGATTTGTTTTCCGTACTGCCGGTGGCGGCTTCGCCAAATAACAGTTCCATGCCATGCGACACTTCGTCATTTAAGCTGACTTCAATGATTTTCAACTCAACCAGTACTTGCAAGGGTTCGATATCCAAACGCTTTATGGCTGACAGAATTTTTTCATAATCGCTGACACCGGCTTTAATCAGTAATTGATTGGAGTCTTCGATGGCAGAAATATGAATGTCATTGTTATTATTAGAGCCGCTGCTACGAACAGTTCTGCTGACATTGGCGGCTCCGGATGACGACACTTCTCGGCCTTCCTGACCGGGCGTGACTGAACCGCCGGAAGCTTTGCGCGAAGTGCTGCGTCCGCCACCACCGCCAAACACATCATTTAAATAACCGGCCAAATCATCGGCTTTGATATTTTTAACACTATATACATAGAGATTAGAAGCGCCATCGGCATCTGCTCGGTCTAAGCGCTTAACCCATTTTTCAGCTTTATGCAGATAATCCTCTTGCGGGGTAATAACCATGACAGCATTAAGTCGCTCCAGGGGTAAAAATCGAAACATACCGGCCAATGGTGATTCAGCACCTTCGCCAAACAATGCTTCAAGTTCAACTATTATGTCTGCGGCATCCACCCGCTCTAAATAAAAAATACCGGTGGACATACCGGCCAGCCAATCCACATCAAAGATTTTAATGGTTTGTAAATAATTATTCAGCTCAGCATAATTGCCCGCCAGGAAAATCATATTGCGGGCGTTATCAGCCTTAACGATGGCCCCATCCTGGGCATAAGGCTCTAATATTTTCTCCATCTCAGCCGGTGAAATAAAATCCAAAGGCACAGCCATCACTTGATAGCCCTGATTACTGATGGCCTGTTCCAACTGGGGTGTCAGCAAACCCTTAATCGCTTGTTTTTGGGGCAACACATGATAGCGGTCCTCATTGCGCACCAAGGCCGCATTGTTCCAACTCAACATCATTTCTAAAATGGGCAGGATTTGTTTACGGCTAACAGGGCGAGCCGTGGCAAAAGTGACTTTGCCGTTGACTCCGGGAGCAATGACATAATTTTCTTTAAGGATTTCACCCAATATAAAATGCACCACAGCCTGTAAGGATTCGCCTTCAAAGTTAAAGGTAATTTCGCCTTTTTGACTGACTGACGGACCGCTCGATTTGGTGGCATCAAAATTAATAAACTCACCACTACCGGGATACATCTCATTGCCGGTTTTTTGAGGACCCTCCTCTGAGCTGTCTTTAAAAACCTCACCGGAATAAGCGGTGGAGTCAATTCCCTTGAGGTAATTGGGTTGCTCTAATTCACCACTCAAGTCGATTGGCTGGGTGGCACAACCGCCTAAATAAATCAGGGCAATCATTAAGGCTAATTTTGTAATTTGTTGTAGTCTCATTGTTCTTTTCCTTGGGCTGCTTTGGCTCTCATTTCTGCGCGACGTTCTGCAATTTTTTGGCGAATTTCATCGGCTTTTTTCTGCCGCAATTGTTCTGGCGTTAAGTTTTTGTCATCATCAACCAATTGTTTGGCCGCTTGGGCTTCTTGTTGTTTTCTATTTTGATTGCGGTTATTACCTGCCTGGTTTAAGGCACCACTAAAGACCTCAAGTTCCAATTCAACCGGCTCTTGTCCTTCTGCGTTAAAAATCACCTTGCGCTTATCAATACTGTCCACCACCCACATACCCTGTTCACCTTCAAGAGGCATTCCCTCTTTTAAGGTCAATCGCTCATTACTGATTTGGTCTTGAATCATGACATAGCGGCTGTTACTGGTGATAATAATACTGGTGACTTGCGCTTTTAAGGGTTTAACTTCAATTATGGTGGAATCAATTTCAGGGTTATCTTCTGCCACCACAGGCGGAATATACGGTTGGCGATCCTGACGAAATAACGGCGTTTGGGTAATACGATCGATCACTTCCGGTTTAATATCGGGCGCCGCCAAGTCATCTTTGGCCGCAATTAATTGCTCAATTTGATCTTCATCAAACTCTGCTGGCTGCAATTCATCAATGCCCCGACCCCAACCGACAAACTGTAGCGCCGCCACAATCAACAGCAAGCCGATAATGGCAATCAGGATGTTCGTCAAGAGATTAGTTTTCATCACGCGCCTCCACCGCTTTTTTCATATAAGCGTAGAGAATAAAGCGGATTTCCAAACTTTCTTCCTGTGCTTGCTCTTGCCCGCGCTGATAACGTTGCACATTGCGCGATTCAATCCGTAAATCATCGATAAATAAACTCGGTTTGTGCTCTTCAATTTGTTGCAATACATGCATAAAGACATCAAACTGGCAGCGCATTCTAACCCGCAGTATGATTTTTTCAAACTGTTGCGGATCTCGATCTTGTGTCGGTGACTGGCTGATTGACTGACAGGCTTCTTTATCCGGCGACTGCTCGGTGATAATGTTTTTTAAAATGGCCGTTATTTCTGCGTTACCCAGGTTATCAGAATCGGCTTTTAAAAACTCATCATTGTCACCCACCGTTTGTTTCACTTGTTGAATTTTCTCACGCAATAAAGGTGTTTTTGCGGCCTCATTAATCAGTTTTTGACGTGATTCATTTAAACTGACAATTTCCTCATTCAGGGTAGTATGCTCAAC
>QQUO01000207.1 GCA_008501575.1 Pseudomonadota bacterium | reverse complement strand
GGTACAGAATCGCGTGATTGACTCGTGTCCGGTTGGGCAATCGATTCGTGGTATTGCCCAAAATGGAACAGTAACTTGTGAGCTTGATGATAGTTTTAGTGGTGATTATAGTGACTTATCAGGAATACCATGGGATTTTTTTGGAAATAACATTTATCATTTAAACAAAGTAGGAATAGGCATTACAAACCCTTCATCCACTCTACATTTAAAAGCCTCAGGTACGGATGTTCTTGATGGTATTCGCATTGAAACGTCTCAAGCAACAGGTGAAGATTGGTATTTGTATATGCCTGCAAGTGATAATTTACTTATACGAAATGATAATGTGGATGCAGTTACTATAGCCAAGAATAGTGGAAATGTTGGTATTGGTACCACAAGTCCAAATGCTAAGTTGGAAGTTAATGGACAGTTAAAAATAACAGGAGGAACACCTGGATTAAATAAAGTCCTGACGAGTGATGGCAGTGGCTTGGCAACTTGGGAAGAAATAACACCCAGCATAAATGCTGGTAATTACGGCACCGTGGTTAATCCTGTAACCGGTAAAACCTGGCTGGATCGTAATTTAGGTGCTTCACAAGTCGCAACATCATCGACTGATGCTGCTGCCTATGGTGACTTGTATCAGTGGGGGAGAGCTGCCGAGGGACATGAGTTAAGAAATTCAGCAGTTCATAATGGTCTAAGTGGCGGACAAGCAACCACGTGGATACCTGACGAAGGAAACAATGCATGGGATGAAAAATTTATTACATCACAATCTAATTGGTTAAACAGTAATCAAGAAGATATGTGGAAAGGAAAATCTGCAGACAATAATCCTTGCCCAAGTGGATTCAGAATCCCAACCGTTGCTGAATGGAATCAAGAACGACGGACTTGGTCGACACAAGATAGTGATGGTGCGTTTAATTCTCCCTTGAAATTGACACTCGCCGGGTATCGTTTTATTTCTGATGGCATTGTAAAAAATGAGGGCGATCTTGCTCGATACTGGAGTGATAAAGCGAAAGGTCCTGACAGGGCCTACTTTATTAGTTATGGTGGGGTTTCTGCTCAAATTACAGATAACTATAAAGCCAACGGTCATAGTATTCGCTGCATTAAGAATTGAAAAAACAGTGATGTGATCACCTGATGACGAGAAAAAGAATGATAAGTTCTATGTTTAAACAAAGGAGTCTATTGAAAATATTACTGTTTTTATTCTGTCTTCTTAATTTCATGGGTGGTAGTCATTCCCAGGAAATTAATTGGTATACCACAGACAGTGGCGGTGGGATGGTGACATATAACGATATTGAATTGTTGGGCGTGATCGGTCAGACCGATACGGCGCAAATGAGTGGTGGAGAAATAGTCCTATCAGGTGGTTATTTACCACAGCCTGTTGATAATGATCTTATTTTTAAAGATTCTTTTGAATAGTCACAAAGGGTACCAGAGATATCTTTGGTTACATAAATAAAAAAGCCAGAGGCAAACCCCCTGGCTTTTGTGTTTACTTTAAGATAATTCTTAGACGTGGTAATACTGGTCAATTCTGGATTGCCATTGCGTATCGGCAAAGTTCGGCCAATTGTCTTGATCAAAACCTTCTGCATTTTTTAGCTTCTCTTTATCCGCATCCAGTTTTAAACATTCATTGGTAGTATCAACTTTCATGGCTTCCATCGGGACAGCAAACAGCTTATTGCCAATGCCCAAAAAGCCACCAAAATCGATCACAGCATAGCGAACTTTACCGGTGTTGGTGTCAATCATAATGTCTTTGACATCACCCAGACTTTGATCCTGAAAGTTCTTAACATCTGTACCTTCTAACGAAGTTGCTGATAGTATTGTTCTGTTACTCATAATTTCCTCCTGAATTTATATGTAAGTGTGTGCGCCTATGCGCTACTAAAAATATCATGATGTTTAATCATGATTTGAATTTATTATAACAAACAGGTCTTAAGAAAACGTAAAGCAAATGATAAAAATATGTTTATTAACAATAGTTTAAATCGAAAATTAATAACACGATGTAATGTTATGCCGGGAATAAAATGATTAATCTGATTGGTTCTGCTGGTTCAAACCCGGCCCTAATTCCCAGGCATCTGCATCGATGGTTTCCTTATAAGCATGCCAGGTGGCGTGGCCAATAACAGGTAACAGGACGACAAAGCCAATGTAAAAAGTGGCGATACCAATTAAGGTCAAAGTAACAATCAGCACGCCCCAAACAAGCATGGTGAGCTTGTTTTTTAACACCGCATTGATGGAAGTGATGACCGCGGTGACGGTATCGACATTGCGATCCATAATCATCGGAATAGAGAAGGCACCCATGCAAAAGATAACCACTGAAAACAAGGCCCCGACGGCGCTGCCAATGGCTAAAAACTTAATCCAACCCTGCATATCGAGGCTGCTCATGGATGGGAAAAAGATATGCACCATACTGGCTGCCCGAGCCCACACTAAAAACACAATCAGGAAAATAAGAGATAAGACCATGGCATTACTGAAGTTTTTTCGACTTTCTCGAACGCACCGAAACAACTGTGGAGGTACATCGTTACTGAGTTGGCGGCTGAGGGAATACAGGCCAATGCCAATAATGGGTCCAATAAAAAAGAAGCCGGCGGTTAGTGCGATGGCTAAAACAATGGAATGGGCTTGATAAGCGACATAGGTAATCACCACACTGATTAACATCATCACCAGGCCATACAGTAAACTTAAACCGGGCATCTGTTTAAAATCAGCAAAGCCTTTTTTCAGCCAACGGAATGGGGCAGTGACCGGAACTTGACGACAAGGCGCGACAATGGGGCGGTTATCGACGGGTTGCTTAGTGTGTTGCGTCATTCATTGAGTCTCTTTTAGTTAAATGTAGTGTCCGTGTATAGAACGAGGATTGAATTATCATGGTTCTTATTCCGGTAAATAAGCCAAAGAAACGCTGAAAACATTTTCATCTTTCAAATATACAAGTTCATGATTGTTACTGATTTCTAAAGGCTTATCATATTCAATCTGTTTAATCATTCGGCCGTCTGCGGCATTCATAAATGTGACTTTTTTCATGCCAATCGCAACCATAGGTAAATCAGGTTCATGGCTACCTTGAATGATTTGAAAGGTACCTTTACCAGTGGCGACAATGTGTTTGTCGCTCATATCATCGGCATTAAAACTGGTGACATCATTGGTTTTTAAATTTATGGCAAACAGTCGTGTACCGGCATGGTTTAAAAATAACTTATTATTAGAGCGGCTAAAGCCATGCAAGGGTGTTATGGCGTAGCCTGTGGGTGCTGTTAAAGCGGTCACTGCAATACTGGCCAATATTTGCCCGAATTTTCGACCAGGATCTCCGGTATTCTGCTCGGCAATAAATTTATTTTGTTTAAAGTCAACCATTGCCACTGAAGCGTCATTTTCTTCGGTAAGATATACCCTGTCTTTTGGTTTATACACCAGTCCGCCAGAAGCATCTATCGGTACTTTAACCAATTGATAATCAGTGGTGTCAGTCATGTTTATTTTAGCCACGGCCTGCTTCCCAAAAACCACTAAATGTAATACACCGTCATAATAATAAAAATCACCGGCATTTAACCTTATGTTGATATCGGGGTTCGTTACATCAATCATTTCATTGTTATATTGTTTCGCAATTTTTAGATGTTTGCTTTCACCTGACTCATTACCGATATAAAACAATTCATCATTTATATAATGAATTTTAGGATAACTTGATGAATAAAAATCTTCTAAAAATTTATTCTTTGTCAAATTTAATGTACGTACACGGTATCTTGGATCCTCATTTTTATAGTCAAATATAAGTTGAATGCTGTCGCGCCAGTATGTGTCAGAAACAAGTTTGTGGACTAAATCCAGCTCTCTGAAAACCTCCATCGTATGAGTATTGATAAATTTTAAAGTGTTTTTTGACTTTGTATTTCGATAGCTTTGGGCCCATATGTAATCTGTATTTTCTTCTCTTAGAAGGTGGGTGTATTTCGGTAATTTAAGTTGTCCAGTGATTTTACCGCTCTGGCCGTCAATCTGATAAAGGGTTGGTTTGCGTTTTGTGCCTAAATAGGCCAGCAGCTTACTGTGGTTGGCCGCAAAGAAATAAAACCGCCTCTGTTCAAATGGTGTAATGATGGCTGCATCTGTTTTTAGGGTATGTTGCAGTTCTAAGTTTTTCTTGTCATAAATTTGAATTTCACCCTTTTTTTTATTTTTTGAATAATAGAAAAAAAGAAAAGGGTTTTTAGGATGTTGAGCAAAATAGCCTTTATCAGTTTTTGAGTCTGGCAATTTTATTTTTTTGATGAGTTTATTGTTTTTTATTTCTGATACATAAAGTGTATTTTTATATCTGCCTTTTTGTTTGTGAGATTTTAATTCAAATTTTAATTGCTCGATTTGATAGGCAGACAGGTCATTTTTTGCCTGATAGGATTGATTCCTCGGTAAATTGAATTCGATTGTTTGTGTGACGGTTGCCGTTACCGCTTTGCCGTCAACAATTCTCGGTTTAAATTTGAATTTAAAGATGGCTTCAATGGCAGCACGATCAAAT
Source organism: Pseudomonadota bacterium (assembly GCA_008501575.1). Taxonomy (GTDB): domain Bacteria; phylum Pseudomonadota; class Gammaproteobacteria; order Xanthomonadales; family Marinicellaceae; genus Marinicella. The sequence goes on along the minus strand of QQUO01000207.1, from coordinate 6,302 downwards.
ACTTTGGGCGGTTGTGATTCAATAATATATGGGTCATCAACTGTGCCCTGTGGGGTGATATCAAATTTTATTTTCACCCAACCTTCTTGTTTGTTTTGTAAAGCCTCAGCCGGATAAATAGGGCTAATCCTTACTATAGGAACAGCCTCAGAGTATGTTTGTGTCAAAGCATGTGATGGGTTTAACAATAAAAAAAAGAAGATAAAAGTGATACGCAACATAAATGGATTCAGTAATAAATATTAGACGATTCTATAATTCCCTAACCGCAGATTCAATCTTTTCAAAAGTAATTTTAATCTGCGTTGTTATCAGTTGATGGAAGTTAAGCGTTAGCAAAGCTTAGATTCAATCCATGTCTTGACCGTTTTAAAAGGGTACTGTTGCAATTGACCAAAGCCGGGCAGGGCTCTGATTTTTAATCGTGAGAATATCGGTGTGTGGATGCCACACAGGAATTTTGTGGTGTTAAGGGTGCTGCCTTCTGAGCCCATGGCAGTGTAGAAGCCGTCAGTCAGTTGCTTATAATCCAACTGTGCCAAAGGTGTCAGTTTTTGTGTGCTTTGAAAACTGACGGCGCCGGACTCGCAAGCCGAGCAATGACCGCAATGCTCAGGCGCTGAATAATCACCAAAATAATTGGCCAATTGCCGACTCAAACAATCACCTGATTCAAACAGGGCAATCATAGTATGTATGCGGTCAATTTCGATGTGTTCTTTGTTTTTAAATAATTGGTGTAATTTATCGGCCAATCCGTGGCTGTCGATATTTTTTTGGGTGATTGAAAAGCGCTCAACCGCTTGTTTGGCCTGTAATTCGATGTGACCTTGATCGTCCAGCCATTCCAGTGCGGTGATAATGCGACTGCGGTTGCTATTATAATTGGCTAAAACAGCTTCTATATCAACATACGTCCAGGTTGTCTTAACGATACAATGTTGGAATAAAGTGCTGATAAAATCACGACGCTCACCTTCGAATAGATCAATCATGCTTTGCTGATCGGTCAAACTTTTAAAGGAGTAGTCTTCAAAATAACTCAATTTTGGCCTAATAACACCTTCAAGCTCCAGATAAACCAATAAGGTTTTTAAGGGCAATACACGAATATTTAACGCATTGGCTAAAGCCGTTAGTTTGGTTTCCCAAAAAGGTTCTTCCGTGTCACTAATTTGTTGCAGTAGTTTTACAATGGCCGATTTTTCCGGGGTGTCGCCATAAACAAAGTTTTCCTGCACCTGTAAGTCATCCTTATTGGCCAGGACTTCACACAGTGATGTTTCGTCATCACGACCGGCACGGCCAATTTCCTGGGCATAATTTTCAATGGATTTAGGTAAGTCATAATGCATCACCCGTCGGACATTGGCTTTATCAATGCCCATGCCAAAAGCAATGGTGGCCACCACACAATTGACTTCACCGGCCATAAATTGGTTTTGCAGCTGTTCACGTTCATCGGATGGCATGCCGGCATGATAATGTTGTGCCTGAATACCCTGTCGCTGTAAATATTCGGCCACGGTTTCCGCGGTTTTTTGTAAAGTCACATAAACGATGGTTGGGGCATTGGTTTCGGATTTAAGTCTATTTGATAAGGCTTTTAACCTCTCGCTACTCGCTGTCGGACTCATTTGTAAGCATAAGTTGTCCCGATAAAAGCCGGTCATCACCACATTGTTTTCGTTGATATTGAATTTGACCCGCATATCAGCCACCACTTTGGGTGTGGCGGTGGCAGTCAATAATAAGCACTGAGGAATATTAAATTCTTTCTGGTAGTGCGGTAACTTTAAATAATCCGGTCTGAAATTATGCCCCCACTCGGAAATACAATGGGCTTCATCCACCACCATCAGTGACATATTCATCTGCTTTAACTGGGCGCGAAAACGTTCATTTTTAAAACGCTCCACCGAAATCATGAGGATTTTCAATTCACCGTTTTTGGCCTGTTGCAGGACTTGGGCATAGTCATCACGCGCCAGGGTATGATCCAGACGTGCGGCTTTAACACCATGTTTTAACAGAAAGTCTAACTGGTCTTTCATTAAAGACAGCAACGGCGAAACCACCAGCGTTAAGTTTGGTAAATGGACCGCCGGTAGCTGATAACACAGGGACTTTCCTGATCCGGTAGGGAAAATGGCGGCTGCTGATTGACCGGCGATGATTGTTTCAATCACCTGCTGTTGGCCGGCTTTAAATTCAGTGAAGTGAAAAGTTTGTTGAAGTAACTGTCCCAGTTTCATAATTATGCTCCCTGTCATTCGATTATATGCTCAGTATAACAGTCATTATTTGGACTTTTGGCACCTGTTTCTTATTTTTGTTAAGAATATAATCATTACTGTAACCTTTTAGCCTTTATTTCACTATAAGAAAGCAGCCTCACAATGCGAAATGAGATGTGAGCAGGCTTATTTATAAATTGTTACCTAAGGAAAAAATATGAAAAAATTCATGTATATCATGAGTTTGTTGCTGCTGTCTTTGAGTGTGCAGGCGGCTAATTTTAATGAATCTAATTGGTATTTAACCATTGATGTAACGCAGATTAGAGATCGTATCATTCCGCTGTTGCCGAATATAAAAAAAGCCAATAAGCATTTAAAAATCGATGCATTGGTTCCTGATTCCGTGGGTCAGATTACCCTGTATGGTTTAAGCAATCAGGATAATGATGTAACCGCGGTTTTTCAGGGTCAGTTCGACCAATTTTCAATTCCAGATTATGTGTCGCAGTTAATGGTTGCGGCGAATGAATATGACACATTGGTGGTTAATGCAAACAAAGCTTATAAAGGTCGAGTTATTGAACATATCAGCGCAACCGATCCAGACGATGATTTTTCGGTTTATGCCAGTGTTGTGAATAATCGTATGATGGTGGTTAGTTTTGATCAGACAGAAGTCAAAAACTGGATAGATCAACATTATTCAGACCATACATTCATCCCTAATGGGCTGATAACTTTGTTGGTTAATGTGGAGTCTGCCATGGCGCATATGGGGGCCGATTTATCCGACAATCATGGCAACTTTAAATCAACGGTGTTTCAAAAAATAAATCGTATCTCAGGCAGTATCATCGACGATGGTGCTAATCTTTTAATTGAAGCGGCTTTTGGTACCCGCGATGAAGCCACGGCTAAGCAGGTTGAACAGGTCGTAAATGGCTTGGTGGCCATTAATGCGTTGTCAAATCAGGCCGCAGAGTCGCCGATTCTTGCCGCAGTGATACAAAAATTACAAGTCATTAATCAGGGTAAAGATCTGGTATTCAGCACTTCAATACCTTTTGATTTAGCGATTGAGGCAATGGTTGATTAATTAATGACTGATTCTGAGCTCATTAAAAAAGCCCAAAAAGGTGTCACCGGTTGTTTTTCACAGCTGGTGGCACGCTATCAAGTGCGGCTTTACAGTTATCTGCTGGCGCGTTGCCACAACCCTTTTGACGCAGATGATGTGCTACAAGAAACCTTTATCAATGCCTATCAATATCTGAACAGCTATAACCCAAAATGGGCCTTTAGCACCTGGTTATTCACCATTGCCAGACGCTTGTTACAACAATTGGATAAAACCTACTTCATCCCTGTTGACACAGTTCAGTTAACAAGTAATGAAAATACCGCCACCCTTGAAATAGAGCAAGACAATATTTGGCGGCTGATTAAAAAGCATGTCGCAGCCGATTGTTATGATGCCTTGTGGTTATATTACAAAGAGGATGCTGACATCAAAAATGTGGCTTTTATATTAAATAAAAGCCAATCTTGGGTGAAAACCAACTTACATCGCAGTAAAATCAAACTCAGAGAAATTTTCGAACTGCGCCACTTAATGGAAACCTTATGAACGATCCACTTATCAACCAGCTTAAACGTGATGGCCAAGAACTGGACCGGCTGGCAGAAAAAAGGCTTGCTCAGGGTGTTTATGTTAAACCGCCATGGGAAAAGCAGAGTGAAAAATCCAGTCTGCATCGGTCATGGTTATGGGCTGTTGCTGCCAGTGTCATTTTTACGGCTGGCTTGCTTTATACTTCAATACATACCAATCAGCGAAATTCTGCCACAAATCTTCAACCAGTGAACCAAGCGCTAATCATCATGGATGAACAAATGAAGATGCCATTACACAATGAGCAACAAGCCATTATTGAAGATTTGAAAATGCTAAAAGATCGTTTTTTATCCATTTAATTGGTGAGAAATAATGACTTTTGTCGCATGTGAATGGTGCGGTTTGGGTTTATAATGATTGGGTTTTTTTCAGGTGTTAATGATGGCTGAACAAATCGATTCAAAACAACAGTCAACGGGTCAGAGAAGTGAAGTGATTCACGACACCGTGGTTCTACAGTTAAAATTGATTGTCGATGGTTTCCGTGATTTGCTGCTGTTGCCAGTGTGCTTGGGGGCCGGTATTTGGGGCTTGATTCGGCATCAAAAGAACCCCGGGCGTTACCTGTATCGGGTGCTCAGCTACGGGCGCTTGTCAGAAAAATGGATTGGTCTGTTTGATGAAGCCGACAAAGATATTTATGAACCGCTTGATTACCAGGATAAGAAATTAAACGATATCTTGAAAAAAACCCAGGATGCTTTTGAGTCCAAATACATCGATCCGGCTAAAAAGGAGCTGTTGCTGGATAAATTCAATTTGGCCCTAAATGATATCAACGGTAAACTCCAACCCAAAGCCAACAAGAAAAACTCTGAAGTCACTCAGGATTGAATGTAACCTATTAACGAATGTTCAGCAGGTTATCCCAACGGGTGGTGAATGCCTTGGATTTTCGTTCTGATTTCATGGCCCATTGTTGGGTAAAGCCTTCTCGGGCACTTCTTAATTTACCCTTACCAAAGCGTTCATTGATGTCATCCAGGGTGTGCATCAGTTGGCTGTTTTTCGGGCTGTTGATATCAGGGCTGAATAAGTCGGTTTGCAGCGCACCTTTGTCCGATAAGTTGGTGAGCATAATGCCGGCTTTTTTATACAGATAGCCCGGTTTGTAGATTTTTTTCAAAGCATGGCTGGCGGCAGTTAAAAAATGACCGGTAAAATCACTGGCTTGAGGGAGTTGAATGGTGATTGAATTTGAATACTGTCGATCATTTGGGCAAAAGCGGTTGGTTTTAATAAATACGGTTAAACATTGTGCCACGGATTCTTGTTGACGCAGGCTGACACAGGCACGGGTGACATGATAAGCCACGGCTTGTTTGATTAACTCAAAATCAGAAGATTTGTTGGCAAATGATCGGGTACAAATCAGTTGTTTTTTCTTGTCCGGATCGGCATCAAAATCAATGCAAGAAACCCCGCGCAGTTCTAAAATGGTGCGCTCCATCACCACCGAAAAGCGCTTGCGCATGGTTTTAATGTCGGCATTTCTCAGCTCTAAAGCAGTGTGAATGCCCATGTGACGTAATTGTTCGGACAGACGGCGACCGATACCCCATAGTTCATTGACCGGCAGGTGTTCCAGGGCTTGCTTGATGTAATACTCATGAGACAGGTTGAGGACACGGCCATCGATATTGAGTTTTTTGGCGTAATGGTTGGCCACCTTAGCCAGGGTCTTTGATGGCGCCAGGCCGACGCACACCGGTAAGCCCAGCCATTGGTGAATCTGTTTCACCATTTTTTGGCAATGCCGGGTCAGATTAATGTGCTCAAAACCCTGAAACTTAATAAATAATTCATCAATACTGTAAATTTCGGTTTGGTCACTGTATTGTTCCACGATATCAGCGACCCGCTGTGACATATCGCCATACAGTACATAGTTGGAGGAAAATACCGCGATATTATGTTGTTTAACCAAATCCTGAATTTGGTGCAAGGGTGCGCCCATTTTAACGCCCAGGTTTTTTACTTCATTGGAGCGAGCCACGGCACAGCCGTCATTGTTCGATAAAACAATAACGGGCCTGTTTTCCAGCGCCGGATTAAACACCCGTTCGCAGGAGACATAGAAATTATTAACATCACACAGGGCAATCATGGTTTTGATTTTAGCGTTGCTGCTCTCAAAATTTGCGAACCACTGCAGTGACCACGCCCCAAATGCGCATATCCACTTCGCCGCTTAATGTGATGGGTTGGTAGTCCGGGTTTTCCGGGCGTAATTCGATTTTGTCTTTCAACCACAAGCGTTTAACGGTAAAGTCATTGTCAATCACCGCCACCACAATGTTGTTGTGTACGGGGTTCAGGGAGCGGTCAATCACGATCAAATCGCCTTCAAAACTACCCGACCCAATCATCGAATCACCTTCCACCTT
>QQUO01000204.1 GCA_008501575.1 Pseudomonadota bacterium | reverse complement strand
GAAAATGATGCAAAAATTAGGCGGTAAATTACCCGGTGGTGGTCTGCCATTTTAAAGTGAATTATAACAACGGCGCAATTTATGTAATCTTGGTTTTTGGGCTATTGGGTCTGAATTTGGTTGCGGCCGCCGATTTCAAACTACATCATTGTCAATTAAAGGATGGCTCAGTGGTTATCCAGGACCGACCATGTGCTGCCACCCGCATGGCTTCAGTAAAACCGGAAAACAGGGGCATTAGGCCCAGTCAGGAACTGCCACAATCCAAGCAGCGGCCAAAAACCCGTTCGCAAGTTTTGCTGGCGACAGTTCAAGATATCTCACCACAAGCCTTTATCGCTGCCATCCAGGCACAAGGTTGGCCGACACAATTAAGCCACAATAAACATGGTTGGCAACTGATTGCCCATATGCCTGGTGAGCACAAACAAGACAATATGGGACAAATTTCTGTGCAATATTTTCGGAACACCGAAGCCACTTTGAACAAAGATGCCTTTTCTTATGCGCTGAATCTATACCATCAAATCCGCCATCAGTACCCTCTGAACGACAGCCAATTTAAGGCGCATCAGGCATTTAAAGTGTTTAATGTGGCTTATCAAAAACTGGTGTTATCAGCATACACTGAATTTTATATGGGGAAAATGGATAATGCGCTGTGGGTCTTTACAGTTGAAACGAAACCGGCGCAATTACCCAAAGCCCATCAAATACTGGCTCAATTGCAGGCATTAATTTAAGGCTGTCCCTGGTTCAACAGGTTCATTTTATGGTGTTTATTTATGCCCGGCATTGGTTATCCACAACAGCTGTGGATAACCATGTGAATAACTGTGATTTTTTATTGTTATAGGAAGTTATTATTGGTATTTCTGCAGAATGGTTAAAAATAAACCAACATAAAATATCCATATAAAACAATGATATACACAATTAATATAGTCTTAGACATTATGTATGTGGATTAAATGTTTGTTTTGTAATTAAGTCATTCAGCGTGTGTATAAGTTTTGATTAATGGCTTGTTGTTGATGCTGTTATGTGTGTCATTTATATACATTATTCAGCCGGCTTAAAGGTTTGTGATTTTTGATAACTGACGAAGAAACCTTCCAGGTCGCTGTTTTCAGTATAGACATTCACGGCCACTAAAATATAGCCGTACCGGGCAAATTCCTGATGAGAACGGGTTAATTTTTTGGCGGCACCAATTTTTCGATTAAACCGAGTAATATCAATAAAAACAGTGACTGCCTGTAGACCATCCTCGGCGGCTTTCTGGGCGTCTGTTTCAGCCATGACTGCTGTTGCATAACCGATTAAAATAAACCAGGCCATGATAAAGGCATTGAGTCTTAGCATAAGTAAATGTGTAAATTAAGGGCTTGTTATTGTATTTAGCTAAGGCAGTTGAATACAATAGCCTTTTTAATTAATGACAATTTTTCATGACCACTGTATTAACAGGAATTACCACGACCGGCACACCTCATCTGGGAAATTATGTCGGTGCCATAAAACCGGCAATTCGCCGCAGCCAAGATCAAAATATCGACAGTTTCTTCTTTCTGGCAGATTTACATGCCCTTATCAAGTGTTGGGAACCGGAACGGATTGCCCAGTCTACCCGTGAAATTGCCGCCACTTGGTTGGCATTGGGGTTGGATACCGATAAAGCGGTTTTCTATCGACAATCTGACATACCGGAAATTTCTGAACTGACCTGGATATTGACCTGTATGACCGCCAAAGGTTTAATGAACCGTGCCCATGCCTATAAAGCGCAAGTCGCGGAAAATATGGAACAAGACAGTGATGATCCGGATAAAGGTATTACCATGGGCCTGTTCAGCTATCCGATCTTGATGGCTGCGGATATCCTGATGTTTAATGCTGATGAAGTGCCGGTGGGCAAAGACCAAATCCAACATTTAGAAATGGCACGCGATATTGGTGCTCGCTTTAACCATCATTTTGGTGAGCATTTTGTTATGCCCAAGGCGGTGGTGGAAGATAAGGTCGCGGTTTTGCCCGGGCTCGATGGTCGCAAAATGAGTAAAAGTTATAACAACACCATTCCCTTGTGGTTACCGGAAAAGAAACTGCGTAAACACATTATGAAAATCAAGACCAATTCATTGGAACCGGGTGAGCCTAAAGATCCTGAAGATTCAGCTTTGATGGATATTTATCGGGCCTTTGCCAGTGAGCAACAGGTGGCAGAAATGCACCAAGCTTATTTAGATGGCATTGCTTGGGGAACGGCAAAACAAATAATTTTTGAGACTTTGAACACAGAATTGCAACAAGTTCGGCAAAATTATGAAGATTTGATGGCTAATCCTGCTAAGATTGAGCAAGAATTAGAAAAAGGGGCGGCCAAAGCCAGACGGCGTGCCAGTGGGTTTTTGGCACAATTAAAAGATGCAGTGGGGATTCGGCCGATAGTTTAAATTATTAATTTATGAGGTCATTATGATTGATTTTAAATTTGGACAGGTGGTGTCCACATTATTTAAAACCAAAGAATTTGTTTTATTTCGGTTTTTAATCTACATGGGCATTACAGTGGCTTATATTGTGGTCACTGGCACTGGTGGTGGAATTGGTTATTTGGTTGGTAAAGTCGGCAATAACCCTGAAAGTGGTGTCTTTTACGGGATGTTTGGGGGATTTGCATTGGTCAGTGGTGTGCTGTACTTTTTCCGGAAATATTTACTTTATTTGG
>QQUO01000324.1 GCA_008501575.1 Pseudomonadota bacterium | reverse complement strand
GATGGTGTTTCGGTTGCTGTCTTGAACAAGCCATTGCCCTTGTGTATTCTGGGCAAAATATGCGACCTCAGCGGTTAACCATGTATCAACCGCCGCCATTAAATAGGGCGCCAAAGCAGTGGTGTTTATGCGGCCGGAATTGGGATAATAAAAACCCGATTTTGTGGCTTGAATTAAATCATCAGCAAATCCGAGACGGGCATCGTCGGGTCTTGGTTGTTGTTTGACTTCGTTGACGCCAATGGCCTTAAAAATATCTTTGGGATAAAAGCGCAGGGCGGCTTCAAAAGCCCGCCAATAAAACAGCGCTTCAGGTGAATATTGGGCTGTTAAATAAGGCATCATTAAGGCGAAGGGATTACCTGAAGCACCGGCCAAAGGCTGGGCTTGCCGGTCGATTACAGTAACATTTAAACCTTTTTGCCTGGCCATTTTGGCCAGACACAAACCGGCAACACCACCACCAATAATGGTGATACGATCCACTGGATGAGTGGCTTGCGGTGTTGGAGCCCAGGCTTGTTTGTCTTTTTCCGGGTTAATTAGGGTTTTAAATTGGCCGACTAAACGTTCTCGTTTACCTTTAAAACCGGTGGTTTTGACAACCTCAAATCCGGCCGCCTGTAAGTTTTTCCGAACCTGTGAGGCCGCGGTAAATGTGGCGAAAGAGCCGCCCGGTCTTGATAAGCGCGCTATTTGCTGGAATAAGTCAGGTGACCACATGGCCGGATTTTTAGCCGGTGAGAAACCGTCTAAAAACCAGGCATCCACCTGGGCATTTAATTGTTGCAGACAATGACAGGCATCACCCAATAATAAGTGTAGGGTGATGTCTTTATCTATTTGGTAACTGTGAAAACCGGCACGTCGTAGTTGAAAAACCTGTTGAATCTTAACTAAATCCGGTTGTAAATCAGGAAAATCCTGATAGGCTTTGAGCAGTTGTGCCGGTGTTAACAGCCATTGTTCGGTGCTGATATAGTGCAGATGTTGGGGTTTGTTGTCACAGTTTTGCCATAAGCGCCGGGTGGTTAAAAAGTTAAGGCCACTGCCAAAACCCGTTTCCGCGATAACAAACAAAGGCTCGTTGGCTTTATCGTGCCACTGCGATAACAAGCGATTGCCCTCATGAAATACAAACTGTGATTCTGCAACGGCCTCACTGTGGTGATAAATGTCATCAAATTGTTGATTATGAAGCTGTTTTTTTTGGGTACTGATGGCAGCCGATTGAATCAAGCGATAGCTAAGCGGACTCATGGCGTGTTGCGACTATTTTAATGGCTTTTGGCGGGTTCTTTGGACAGTCGGCATTGTGCGCATAATAAATGTTGCGGACGGTATTGTTGGGTGTTTTCAGCGGCATTCATTATTTTCAAATAAATGGTCTGTTGATGACAATCAGTGCAATAAATTCTGATTATTTCATCTTTAAAATTTAAAAGTTCTTGTTTCATCTTTGACACACAGTTTATCCCCTATTGGTAAAGTTTAGCATGAATATGAAAAATGACAGTGATTGATAACCAGCAACTTGCAATAAATGCCGATATCAATTACTGCAATGAAAAAATACCTGTCAGCACAGTTCAAATCCATCAATCTGACAATTCTCGTCACATTTTAAGGATTGTCAGAGGTGTTATTTGGTGGATATTTTATTGTTTGATTGCGATACAATAAAGCCATGACATCATTAGACAATCACATTCGCATTCCGGGTTACCGCATTATTCGCCAGATTGGTGAAGGTGGTATGAGTGTGGTTTATCTGGCCTATCAGGAATCACTTAAGCGAGAGGTGGCGTTAAAAATAATGCGTCCGGTGATTGCCGATGAAAGCAATGTGGTCAAACGTTTTAAACAGGAAGCAGAAATTATCGCCAAGCTTTATCACCCGAATATCGTCAGTATTTATGACGTTGGCTCGGTGGATGAGAACACCTTATTTTATGCCATGCCATATTTACAGCATGGTGATTTAACCGGTTTTGCTTATCATAATGACGAAGAGCTGATTGCAGTCATGACAGGGTTATGTCAGGGTTTTGCGTATGCCCATGCCCAGGGTGTGGTGCATCGCGACATTAAGCCTGAGAACATTTTATTTGATCAGTTTGGTAATGTGAAAATTGCTGATTTTGGCATCGCCCTCAGCAGTGGCCGACGGCGATTCACCAAAGACCAGCGGATTGTCGGCAGTATCCATTATTTAAGTCCGGAACAGGCCCGCTCTAAGCATGTGGATGCCCGTTCGGATATCTATGGTTTGGGGGCTATTTTGTATGAAGTGCTGACCGGCAAGCCGGTGTTTGATGCGGCCGATGATTTAGGGGTGATGATGGCTCATGTGGACAGCCCGATACCGCGCTTACCGAGCCGGGTGGCACATTGGCAAGACATCATTGACCGTTGTTTGGCGAAATCCCCAAATCAGCGTTTTCAATCGATGCAGGCCTTACAGCAGGCCATTGAAGCGGTCACACCAAAGGTTAACCAAGGACGTGTCAGGCGCTTAAAAGCGTGGCCTTATTTACTGGTTTCGCTACTTATGCTGGTGATAATGAGTGCCTGGTGGTTTTGGCCGGTGGAGCAAGACAGAAATGCTGATTTGGTGATCCAACAGTCGGCAGAGCAAAAACCAGACACTCATAAGCAGCCAGTGGATGACAGCGCCGGGCAGCAGGCTCAAACAGCACCCATACAAGCGCTCGATGCAGTGAGCAATCCGGAGCCG
>QQUO01000197.1 GCA_008501575.1 Pseudomonadota bacterium | reverse complement strand
AAGAATTATATTTCAATGCTTCCAGTGGCTATAAAAAAATCATACTCATCGGATTTGAGCAATTTAATGCCTACGGTTATCCAATCTTTATGGTGGATAAATTTACAGATGAGCTATATTGGCTAAAAACCCGAGCCGATCAACCCACCGCTGATCATCATTTAAGCCATGAAATTAAGATCAGTGAATACCTTAAATCCTTTAATACCCACATCTTAGATGAGGGCAGTAAAGCACCGGAACCATTGGCTTCTCGGGAATTAACCGCTTGGTTGATTGACCACATCAAACAATATGATCAATCTGTCGCACAACTTAATTATATCGCTATGATGTCCGGTAAAGATAACCGCTATGCCTTAGATCACCATCAAGTTAATAATCGCAATTTATTAACCGTATTGGGCCATTTCGAAGCCGCCGGTATGCTCAGCTTGCGAGGTCGAAAATTAAAATTTACAGATTCTGACAGCCGATTTTACTGTAATGGCGGTTGGCTTGAAAATCATGTGTTTGCGTTAATCTATGGCATGCGCAAAAACCGCCCGCATATAACAGATGTGGTCAAAGGCCTGCATGTGGTCAGGCACAATGGTGTGGTTAAAAATGAAATTGATGTGGCGGCCATGAGCCACAACCGCTTGCATGTGATTGAGTGTAAGACCCGGAAATTTTCTAAAAGCACGGATGATAATGCCGCAGCCAATTCCGCCATTTATCGATTGGATACTTTAAAAACCTTTGCCGGCGGTATCTCCAGTAAAGCCATGTTGGTCAGCTATCAGCCATTAAATAATTACAGCTTATCTCGGGCAAAAGATTTAGGCATTTACTGCTGCTCTCATACTCAGCTGAAACAATTAGATCACCATTTATATCGATTTTTTGACACCGAATCATGAAGAATTTTAGAAGCGACAATGAAGCCCCTGTTCATCCGGAAATTATGGATGCACTGATAAAAACCAATCAAGGTTTCAGTGAATCCTATGGCTATGATGAATTGAGTGAACTGTTAACAGCACAATTTCAACAGTTATTTGGTTGCTGGTGTGAGGTGCTGCCACTAACAACCGGCACGGCCGCCAACGGTATTGCAACCGCCTTAACGACCCCGCCCTATGGGGCGATATATTGTCACCCCAACAGCCACCTTAACGTTGATGAATGCGGGGCACCGGAATTTTTTAGCGGCGGCGCTAAATTACTGCCGGTGGCCGGTAAAAATGGCAAAATTGATATCAGCATGCTTAATCAGCAATTACAAAATTCAGGACACCATGGCGAGCATGAATCTCTGCCAGCTGCCATTTCCATTACCCAATGCACTGAAGCAGGCACCGTTTATTCATTGGCTGAATTACAAGCCATAAAAAAGATTGCGAATCGATATGGTTTGGCTGTGCATATGGATGGGGCCAGATTTGCCAATGCCCTGGTAACTTTAGGCGTTGATGCAGGATCTGCCACCTGGCAGTCCGGAATTGACTTATTGTCCTTTGGGGCCACCAAAAATGGTGCCATGATGGCCGAAGCATTGGTGATTTTTAACCCCAATTATAATAAACAAATCAAACGTTTACGTAAAAGATCCGGCCACTTAATCAGTAAAATGCGATTTATACACTGTCAATTATTGGCCTACTTGAAGAATGATTTATGGCTGAATATGGCACGACATGCCAACGCTCAAGCACAATTGTTTACCACATCGGTTAAAGATTCTGTAAGCCTGTTATATCCGGTTGAAGCCAATGAGGTTTTTTGTCGTTTACCAATTAACCAGATCGAGTATTTAGAACAACAGGGTTTTTTGTTCCATCGCTGGCCGGGTGAAAAAGATGTTATCCGACTGGTTTTTTCCTTTGCCACCGATGAAGCGGACACGCAACAACTAATTCAGGCCATCACTGCCATCTAAGTTCATTAAAGGGCTGTTTGATAATTGGTTTATGTTGGCCTGCAGTTCTGTAAATGAAATTGGATGGCTGAATAAAAACCCCTGATATTGGTCACAGCCCATGGCCATCAGTTTTCGTAACTGGGCTTGTGTTTCAACACCTTCAGCAACCGTGGTGATATTGAGATTTTGTCCCATAATAATCATGGTTTTTACCAATTCCAAATCATCCTCATCTTCATTCATGTCACGAATAAATGATTTGTCAATTTTCAAAGCATGCACCGGGAAATTCTTTAAATAAGACAAAGATGAATAACCGGTACCAAAATCATCAATGGCCACGTTAATACCCCAGGCGGTCAGCTGATTGAGAATAAACTGACTGTTTTCCACATCTTGAATCAATGTCTGCTCAGTTAATTCGAGTTCTAAACGGTCATAGGGAAATTGCTGTTCATCGACAATATATTGTAAACGATTTAAAAACTCAGGATGCTCCAGTAATTTTGCCGATACGTTAAAACTTAAAATGATGTTTTTATGATTATTCATTAAGATTTTAAAGTTCTGCAAGGACTGACTGAACAACTGCCAAGACACCGACACAATTAAGCCGGTATCCTCCAATAATTCGATAAATGTCTTGGGTTTTTGGTAATCACCGTCTTGTTGTAGCCAGCGCATCAGGGCTTCGGCTCCGACCATATTTCCCTGACAATCATAACGTGGCTGATAAAACATCTCAAATCGTTGTTGCTCTTGGGCTTCATGCAATTGATTGACCAGTTTAAGCCGAGCCTGGGCTTTGTGTTCAATCACCGAATCATAAATGGCATAGGTGTTTCTACCCTTGTCTTTAGCACGGTATAAAGCGGCATCAGCATTGGATAACAATTCATTGACCGTGGTGCCGTCACGGGGATACATGGCCACACCCACACTGCCCGTTAGGCGAATTTGATGGCCTTCAATGTCAACCGGATACTTCAGCTGCTTCATAAAACGACCCACCAATGTAATGATGCTTTCCTCTGCCATTTTTCCTGGTAATAACACAATAAACTCATCACCCCCCATCCGTGCAATAATGTCCTGCTTTCTGAAAATTTGGGCAAATAACTCCGGCAGTTTCATCAACAACCGATCACCCATGGCATGCCCCAGGGTATCATTCACATCTTTAAAGTGATCTAAATCGATAAATAATAAGCTAAAGGGTGTTGCTGCTTTTTCACTGTCTGCCAGATATTTCTCAATATATTCAGTAATGAAGTGGCGATTCGGCAAATGGGTTAAGGCATCATGATTGGCTAAATAACTGAGTTTTTGCTGTATTTTTTCCCGGTGTTTAATCTCGACACCGAGCTGCAGCGATTTTTGTTTGGCTTTATGACGTGATAATAAGGTCAACAACAACATCACCACAATCAAGAAACCACCGGCAAACACCACATAAGGTAAAGGCGATAAAATTGTGGCCGCTAAATTTTCAGTCGGGTACACCTTAAACACCCAACCATCGGTATCTGCATCTAAATTTAATTCAAAATACTCTAAATAGCTGTCCTTTGTTAATTCCGGCCCATTGGTATAAACCACCTTCTCACCAGCGTAAGCTTTGGTATAAAAGCCGGTGTTTAATGGATCGTCCAGGATACGTTCAATAAAATCGTCAATATAGATTTCAATTGCAAAAAAACCATCAAAGTCATTGTCATAAACAATCGGCATTAAAATAAAAATGATGTTATAACCATCATCCGTATTCACCACATGACTAAATTCAGGCAAGTTATCTTGTCGTGCAAGCGCCAACTTTTCAGTCATTCCAGGTTGGCTGATAATGTTTTGAATATCCACATGATGGAGGGGCAGAAGGGTTTCGCTCCACCGTACTTTTAAATTTTGATCAATCCACCATATTTCATTAACCCCGGGTGTACGTTCAATAAAATTACGGGCATCAGAGCGCCAATTAATTTCCTGGGTACCCTCATTAACCAGCCACCTATTGACCATTGACGCCAAATCACTGGTGAGTTCCTGGGCATTATATATAATTTGTGAACGGGTGCGATCACTTTGACCTTTGAGGATTTGATTCAAAGTGTTTATTTGTGTCTGTCTAATTTGATAGGCCACTAAAGTCACTGCCAGAAATAACAAAATGGCAATCACCCAAGCGATAAAATAAGATTTATCAAATGTTCTTTTAGCTGTTAACACCCCCATTATGTATGCACCACCAAAAACCTCTTCATTTTAATGGGATGCAGAATAGCATGAGAATGCTTTAAAAGACAATGAAGCCACTCATTTTAGGCCAATTATTGTGAA
Organism: Pseudomonadota bacterium; assembly: GCA_008501575.1. Lineage (GTDB taxonomy): Bacteria > Pseudomonadota > Gammaproteobacteria > Xanthomonadales > Marinicellaceae > Marinicella. The sequence goes on along the minus strand of QQUO01000197.1, from coordinate 6,711 downwards.
CAAAATCACGCCTTTAACAGCCAAGCGATGACAATAAGAAAAGCCATAACTCACCTCAACTCGAGATAAAAATCAACATTGATTACTTAATACTCATAATGAATTCCAGTAACATCAAAGTAATTATTTCCATCGAAACACCTTTATTTCCGGCAAGTCATCACCTGTTTCAACAATATACTGTTGATGCTTTTCAAGCTTGGATATCATCTTATCGATTATGGCTTGCGCATTGTTGATGTTCTTTAACCTGTTAATGGCATTAATCACTAAGTGAAATCGATCCAATTTATTTAATACCAACATATCAAAAGGTGTGGTGGTGGTGCCTTCTTCATTGAATCCATGCACATGAAAATCTTCATGGCTGACCCTGTTATAAATTAAACGATGAATCATTGCCGGATAACCATGAAAAGCAAAAATTACGGGCACAGATGTTGAGAACAGCTGCTCAAATTGACTGTCACTGATACCATCGGGATGATTTGACGGTTTCGCCAATGTCATTATATTAACAACATTCACAAACCTTATTTTTATACCGGGCACCAAGCCATTTAAAATCTGGGTCGCTGCCAGGGCTTCAATGGTGGGCACATCACCGGCGCTGGCGATAATTAAATCCGGTTCAGCTGAATCCTTGTGACTGGCCCATTGCCATACACCCAAACCTTGTTCGCAATGTATCTGCGCTTCTTCAATACTCAACCACTGGGGTTGCAGCTGCTTACCGGCAACCATGACGTTAATTTTATCGGTGGTTTGTAACACCTTATGGGCCACCGCCAATAAGGTGTTGGCATCCGGTGGAAAATAAAGTCTGATGACTTCAGGGTCTTTGTTTGACAGATGGTCTATAAACCCGGGATCCTGGTGTGAAAAGCCATTATGATCCTGACGCCAAACATGAGAGGTCAGTAAATAATTGAGCGAAGGAATCGGTCGCCTCCAGTCAATCTCTTGGCTGGCCACTTTAAGCCATTTGGCATGTTGCGTGGCCATCGAGTTGATGATATTGATAAAGGCTTCATAACAGGAAAACAAACCATGGCGACCGGTCAATAAATAACCTTCCAGCCAGCCCTGGCAGGCATGTTCACTTAATATTTCCATGACGCGGCCATCTATGGCCAGATCTTCATCACTGTCCAGATATTCGGCCACCCAGGTCTTGGCCGTCACCTGATATAAATCCTGCAAGCGATTTGAGGACGTTTCATCCGGACCAAAAACCCGAAAGTTTGACATATTTAACTTCATTACCGCTGCCAGATAACCGCCCAGAACCCGTGTGGCACTGATGTTTTTATAGCCCCTTGATTCAAAATTAACACCAAAATCATTTACTTCCGGAACAAGCAATGCTTGCATAAGCACACCACCGTTGGCATGCGGATTACGGCCCATCTGTAATGATTCAGCGGGAATCAAATCTTTAATAGCGGCTTTAATGGCGCCAGTTTCGTCGAATAGTTGTTCAGGATGATAGCTTCTTAACCAGTCTTCCAATAATTCAATGCGCTCAGGATAGCCATGTAAATCGCTAAAAGGTACTTGGTGAGAGCGCCAGGAATCCTCCACCGGTAAATTTTCAAAGGTTTTTGGCCCGGTCCAACCCTTGGGGGTTTTCACAATAATCATTGGCCATAAAGGTCGTTTTGTCACACCCTGCTCACGGGCTGCCTGTTGAATGGATTGTATATTGTCAATAGCCTGGGTTAACGCATCAGACATCAGCTGATGAACTGCATTTACATCTGAAGATTCCACCCAAATGGGCTGATAACCATAACCTTTGAACAGATTGTTCAATTCATCTTCAGGTATTCTGGCAAAAATGGTTGGATTGGCGATTTTATAACCATTTAAATGCAATATTGGCAACACCGCACCATCACTGACCGGATTAAGAAATTTATTGGAATGCCAGGAGGCTGCCAGTGGTCCGGTTTCGGCTTCACCATCACCCACCACACAGGTCGCTATCAAGTCAGGGTTATCAAAAACCGCACCAAAGGCATGTAACAAAGCATAACCCAATTCTCCACCTTCGTTTATGGAACCCGGTATTTCAGGTGCCACATGTGACGGTACACCACCGGGAAATGAGAATTGTTTAAACAGTCTTTTCAAGCCTGACTCATTGTGTTGTATTTCAGGATAATAATGACTGTAACTGCCTTCAATGTAAGTATTGGCCACCAATGCCGGTCCACCATGTCCGGGGCCGGTTACGTAGATCATATTTAATTTATGTTTAACAATCAGCCGATTAAGGTGAACATAAATAAGATTCAAGCCCGGTGTGGTGCCCCAATGGCCTAATAATCTGGGTTTAATATGCTGCGCTGTTAGCGGTTGGCTTAGCAGGGGATTGTCAAGTAAATAAATTTGTCCCACTGAAAGGTAATTTGCCAGTGACCAGTATTGCTGAAGTGCTTTAATGTCACTGCTTGTTAGGGTTTTTTGTTGAATATCCATGGTTATTTCCTTAAATTATTGAGACACACTGTCTTACTGCGGGCCATAAAAATGTGTCACAAACGGTTCACGAAAGCGTTGGTGACAACTCAAACAACTTTTTTGTAGTTCTGCGAAAGCGCTGATAACGTGTTGTCCGTCATTATCCAAAGCAGCCTGCTGCAGTGCTTGAGCCGCTTGTTGTGTTTTTTTATCATAACTTCTAAAAGTACTCGCATCGGCACCAACAAAACGCAAGATACGCGTCTTTTCCATAAAAGGCGGTTGTTGATGATCACCAACCAGCGGTGCGGTGGTTACCACTTGATGCCACTGCTCACGGGCAATGGCATCGGTCATAATTTGCATGTTATCGCTCATTTCCTGCATAATTTTTCGTAAAGCCATGGGCTCCGACTTGTTGTTGTCCTCAGCCCACGCCACTGGTAACAGGCTCGCAATTATTATAGCAATTACATAAGGTTTTAATTGATGATGTTGTCGCATATTAATTTTTCCACATAGTTTTGTACATTTAAAATTCAATACTCAAAGCGATTGAGCCATAACTGTGATTATTCAGTTGCTCATCAAACTCACGGGTGCGATAAACATGCATCACTGCCAGTTTAAAACCATGACCAGCAATTAAACCTTGCGCACTGATGCCCACGGCAGCTTGTGCAATCCATGGCCGTCTTGACACACTGTGACTGGATTGAAACAAATTGCCATCCAGGGAGAAATCATAACCAACGGCTTTGGCTTCCAAGGTAACAAACAGGTGTACACCGGGGGTTGGTCGGCTAACATCAGTAACAGCATCTGGAGAGCCATCCCTTAAAGCAGCAGCCGATGGTGGCCGATTTTCGGCACCCGGTCTGATTGGATAACTACCGAAATCATTGGGCAAATTCCAACCAATGCGACCTTCAATACCGACGGTGGCTGAGGTTTCGATATTGCCGAGCCTCAGTCCCACTGAACGAATGGAATCGGCAGAAAATCCCGGGGTAATGGCGCCGGCCTGATTCGATTTTTTTAATTTACGATCCAGGGCCAACTGTAAGGCCGGTTCGTTTTCTTATTGGTTATCCCATCCGAGAAAACGCTCATCATCAAAGGCATCATGAACCAGGTTTTGTGCTTGTTCTGCCAGTGACAAAGGCCCGATTACGCCGATGGTAATTTCGCGGGTATCCAGCATATCAAGGTTTGTTTCGGGGCTGAATTTACGCCGATTCCAAGCCAGACCGGTGTACAGCAACCCCGCATAGGGCCGATCATCCTCAATTAAATCGGTTCGGGTAAAGTCCTCCGGAGTGTACATGGACTGACCAAACCTAAACACCACATTCTGGCTATCCGCTGAATAGTTCATATCGTTCCAGAATCCGGGATTCATCATTTGAACAAACTGCATATACAAACGACTGGGGCGCGACAGACACTCAGGCCGTAATTGACCGGCTATATCGTGGGAAACCATGGTCACTGACACTCCATTGGTGTAATTCTGATCGGTGTCGGTAAACTTGTCATTTTCCAGTCGTACCGTACCACCTCGAAATTTGATTGATTCCCGTGCCGTACAAACCGCCGCATTTTCTTTGCTTTCATCGGCCGCAAGGGCTGAGATTGGTGGCAGCAAGCTCAGCAGGATAAATAACAACAAAATGACAGGTCCCCATGTACATCGACTAAGCAAATTATTAAAAAATGGGGAAAATATACCCACACTTAACCTTCAACAGTTTCATCTTTGGGCGGTTTACCGGCATAGAAGTTCTCCAACACCGTTACTATTTCCTCAGCCGTATCCACATAGGTCAATAACTGCTTATCCTGGGCACTGATTAAACCCGATTCAACCAGGTAATCAAAATCGATGATTCGATGCCAATATTCTTGTCCAACCAGCACAATGGGAATCAAGGTCATTTTGCCGGTCTGCACCAAGGTCAACACTTCGAATAATTCATCCAATGTACCAAAACCACCGGGAAACACCACCAAGCCTTTGGCACGCATCAAAAAGTGCATTTTACGCACCGCAAAATAATGAAACTGAAAAGCCATTTCGGGGCTGATAAATGGATTGGGCTGCTGTTCATGAGGTAAGGTAATATTAAGCCCTATGGAGCGTGCCCCAGCCTCAAAGGCCCCACGATTAGCGGCTTCCATTATGCCGGGGCCACCACCGGTAACCACCACGAAGTCACGGCGATGTGCTTCCTGAAAACGGGACGAGATAATATGAGAAAAGCGCCGTGCTTCTTCATAATAATGAGACTGTGCCAATTGATTTTTGGCATTTGCGAGTTGTTTTGCATGTTGCTCATCCACTTTTTCTGATGAACTTCGTGCTTCAAGTTCAGTAAGGGCTGCATGAGCCTGATCATGAGACAATGTGCGGGCACTACCAAAAACAACCACGGTAGAACTGACCTTTTGACGGCGTAATTCCTGTTCCGGCTTCAGTAATTCTAATTGCAATCGAATTGGCCGTAAATCATCACTGTTGAGAAAATCTTTATCTTCATAAGCCAGGCGATAGGCATCTCCAGATATTATGGCGCGAATCAATGCGTCATGTTTCTCATTGGATTTAGATTGATCAGACATGTTTATCTCCTGGTATTGTTTTCATGACCGACCTCCTGGTACTGTCGGGCTCATCTTTATGACTGCCAGTCCGAACCAAATCATGGCAACCACCATGGCAACTGCACCGGCCAAAACCAGAAAAGGTGGTAAACCAAATAACACTTCAGTGAGAATACCAAGCGGCATCAACATGCCTGCCAAGGTCAACAATGAAATCCATTTCGCCGGCGTGGCATCAATCGGTAACCGTAACAGTAAGTAACCAACCACAATATTAATAAATGCAAACAGGTTGCCATGCACATGTGCCAAGCGGGATTCAAAATGCGCACCGATGGCATAATCAGCAATCCACTGCGCTTTACCGGGCGCGAAATCACGCAAGTAAATCAGTACAAAGCCATAAATCATAAAGCCTCCGAGAAATAAAAACCCCGCCGCAATATTTTTTTTACCTTTCATATTGTCTTTAATAATGTCTTTCATACAATCCTCACTAATCGCCCCAATTAAAAATACGATCTCGCCACTCTTTACAAAGGTTCACTTTGTTCAGTTTCAGTCATATCCCATCCACCGCCAAGTGCTTTAAATAAAGCAACCAAGTTGATGGCAGCAGCGGTGTGGGTCCGAACATGATTATCTTCGGCATCCCGTAAAACCCGTTCTTCAGCCAACAAATCAGTCAATGAAATATCACCGGCATCAAAACGCACTTGTGCATGTCCATAACTGCGCCGAGCTGCAGTAACGGCCAACTGCTGCCGTGCAACCGCGTCAAGACCAAAAAGATAGTCGCTGAGCGCGCGTTCAGCGTCACTGAGGGCCGTCAGCACAGCTTGCTCGTAAGCAAGTGCAGCCTGCTGCTGACGCGCCTCAGTGGCACGAATTTCCGCACGCACGCGACCACCATCAAACAGCCGCCAGGAGATTAACGGCACGATGGAAAACGTTGAACTGTCCGACTCAAATAAATTGTTGGACTGCAGTGATTGAAAACCACCACCGGCACCAATAGCCAGTTTGGGAAACAATTCGGCTGTGGCAACACCAATGTCAGCGGTACTGGCGGCCAAACGGCGTTCCGCAGCCCGGATATCGGGCCGTCGGCGCAGTACATCAGCTCGTTCTCCCACTGGCAATGCACTCAAGGTAATCTCCGGCACATCCGTATTAAGTAATGCCAGCTCATGTTCCGGTGGCATGCCCAGCAACACAGCCAGGCCCAATGCAGCGGCATGCAACCGCGCCTGAATGCCGGGTAAAGCGGCAGCAGCCGCTGCCAGTCGGGCCTGGGTGGTATCAACTTCAGCTTGTGAAGCATCACCCAGTTCATAACGTTTTTGCACCAAATCCAGAGTCTGTTGCAATGTCTCGACAGATGATTCTCGGGCCGCCAATTCACGCTGGGCACCTCTGAGACTAAGGTATGTACGGGCAACTTCGGCCGCGACACTGATGCGTATATCAATGGCATCGGCTTGAACCGCCTGTAAGCTGGCTTCGGCACTTTCCAGTGTGCGGCTGGTCTGGCCAAACAAATCGATTTCCCAGGCGGCATCGAAACCAATATCATAAATGGTCTGATCCCGATCAAGTCCCGGAATCGAAGCAATGGGTAATGGACCATTTTCACTTTGC
>QQUO01000074.1 GCA_008501575.1 Pseudomonadota bacterium | reverse complement strand
CCGGTAAATCCGATATCTATCTCCGCTGTATGGTGGCCTTAGTGGAACGCGCGCAACAAGCACTGGTGCTGGTTCCGGAAATCGGTCTCACACCACAATTATTCCAGACTTTTTTAAAACGCATTGAGGGACGGCTGGCGGTGTTTCATTCGGGCCTGTCTGACGGCGCCCGAGCCCGCGTGTGGCAGCAGGCCAGTGCCGGTCATGTGGATGTGGTGGTTGCCACCCGTTCAGGTATCTTTACACCATTTAAAAATTTAGGCGTTATACTGGTGGATGAAGAGCACGATCTCAGCTACAAACAACAAGACGGTGTGCGTTATTCGGCCCGTGATTTAGCTGTTTTACGGGGACAAATTGAGGACATTCCGGTGGTGCTGGGCTCAGCCACCCCGGCTTTTGAAAGTTTGCGTCATGCCCTGAATAAACACTATCATTGGCTCATTTTACGCAGTCGCACCAACCAAAAAGCCCTGCCCAAAATACAATTGCAAAACCTCGACAGCCGCAAAACCCACGGTGGCTTAAGCCGCGCAACACTTGACAGTATCGAACAACAACTCGACAGTGGTCATCAGGTTCTGGTGTTTCTCAATCGCCGTGGCTGGTCACCGAAATTGTTGTGTCATGATTGCGGTTGGATTGCCGAATGTGATGACTGTGACGCCTATTTAACTTACCACAAAAACAAAGACCGCCTACTTTGTCATCATTGTCGCCGCCATTATCGTTTACCGGAATTTTGTCCCAATTGCGGCTCTCAGGAAATGGACACTTTGGGTGTCGGCACCGAACAAGTGGCAACCGCTATACAACAGCAGCTGCCGGACTTTCCGGTGATTCGCTTTGACCGCGATTCGGTGTCCACACCACGTCAATGGCAACAACAGTTAGACCGTGTCCGCAGCGGCAATCCGAGTGTCATTGTCGGCACCCAAATGCTGGCCAAAGGCCACGACTTCCCAAAACTATCACTGGTGGTGGTGGTTAATGTCGACAACAGCTTTTACTCCACCGATTTTCGTGCCGAAGAATACCTGGCACAATTACTGATACAGGTCGCCGGACGTGCCGGACGCGCCGAAACTGCCGGCCAGGTCATCATCCAAACCCACCAACCCAAGCACGAATTTTTCAACACCCTGCTACAGCAAGGCTATGAACAACTGGCCCGCAAGGGTTTAAAACAACGCCAGGAGATGCAATTCCCACCCTTCAGTCACATGGCCATCATCCGTGCCCAACACCGCTTTGAAAAAGAACTCGAAGCTTTTTTACTGGAACTGATTGATGCCATTGGCAAAAACCCGGCTGTCAGCGTTATGGGCCCCTTGCCGGCACCCATGCAAAAAAAACAAAAACTGCACCGCATGCAACTAATCTTAAATGCCAATAACCGCCGCGGCCTGCACCAACTACTGAAACAACTGCTGCAAAAACACAACCCCAGCCAAGGCCCGGTCCGCTGGTTTATCGACATCGATCCCGTCAGCTTTGATTAAAGCTCCGCTCATTGCAAACACGCGCGTACTCTTCTAAAATAATTAATCCACACAATAATTAATAAAATGACCACACTCTCCGAAATGGACACTTTTCACCGAACAGTGATTAATAAATTCCAAATTTATAACAGCTTGTTTTTAAATTTGCCCTTTGACCAGGTCCATCAGGTGGGTGTGCTACTACCGCTTTTGAACCAGCACTGCCAGAAAGGCTACCACAAACAACAAAGCCCCAAACAAATAATCGAAGATTTCTTTGATCACCATGTGCCTGGTCAAACCGGTGAACAACGCATTGCGGTGTTGTTTAAATTGATCCAATACATCGAACGGCAAATTGTCCTGTTTGATGCCATCGAAGAAGCCGCTTTCACCGATAATCATGCCCTTGATGGGCCCGGCAGTGTGCCAATGTTGGCCCAGCGCAGTACTTTTTTACACAAAACTGCCGAGCTCAAAGAAAAACTCAAGCGTTACCATGCCCGCATTGTGCTGACCGCCCACCCCACCCAGTTTTATCCCGGGCCTGTACTTGGCATTATCACAGAACTGTCCCAGGCAATTAAAGACAACAATTTAGGCGACATCGAAATGCTGCTGCAACAGCTGGGCAAAACACCGCTTTACAGCAAACAAAAACCGACACCTTTCGAGGAAGCCGTGAGCCTCACCTGGTACTTAGAAAATGTTTTATACAAAGCCGTGCAAGACATCAACAAACGCCTGGAAAACAACCTCTACAGCGATGGCGAGTTACCCGGCAACGCCTTTATTGAAGTTGGTTTCTGGCCCGGTGGCGACCGCGATGGCAACCCTTTTGTGACCGCTGAAACCACCGTCAAAGTGGCACGACGTTTGCGCAGCAGTATTCTTAAATGTTATTACCGCCATGTCCGCCATTTAAAACGCCGTCTGACCTTTAAAAATATTGAAGACCAGATCAGCCGGATTGAACAACAACTGTACATCGGTGGTTTCACCAACCCCGAGCAGTATGACTACAGTGCCGAGCAATTATTGACCGATCTTAAGTGCATTAAAACCGACTTAATCAACGACCACCAGAGTCTGTTTGTCGATCAGGTGGATGCCCTGATTCGTCAGGTACACAGTTTCGGCTTTCATTTTGCTGCGCTTGATATCCGGCAGGATTCGCGGGTTTTAACTGCAGTACACGCCGTGCTGAATAACACCCGCGAAAACAGTGATGACTTGCCGGTTAAAGACACCCTCGCCAGCATGCAAGCCATGCATCAAATCCAACAAAGCAACGGCAAACCGGGCTGTCAGCGTTATATCATCAGTAACTGCCAGTCGGTGGCGCATGTGAAAACGGTCATGAACTTAATGCACCAAGCCGATTTGCCCAAGCCCTTGCCGGTGGACATTGTGCCCTTGTTCGAAACCATCGAAGACTTACGCACCGCCCCGAATATCATGGCGACCTTGTATCAGGACAGCGAATACAGTGCCCACCTCAGCAACAGAAACAAGCAACAAACCATTATGCTCGGCTTTTCCGACGGCACCAAGGACGGTGGTTATATCGCCGCCAACTGGGCCATTTTAAAAGCCAAAGAAGCCCTGTCCGAAGTCGCCGAAGAACATAACATCAAAGTCATATTTTTCGATGGCCGCGGTGGCCCGCCGGCCCGTGGCGGTGGTGAAACCCATCAGTTTTATGCATCTTTAAGCCCACATATCCAGAACCATGCCACCCAATTAACCATTCAAGGCCAAACCATTTCCTCCAATTTCGGCAACCCCGACACCGCTCAATACAACCTCGAACAACTGTTAAGCGCCGGGGTCTTTAATGCCATCAATCCGCCCACAGAAGCCTGGCACGATGACGCCTATTCGCTATTACAGCAACTGGCTGATATCAGCTTTGATTATTATCAGGCCTTTAAAAAACACCCGGATTTTGTCCCCTATCTGGAACAAATCAGCACCCTAAAATACTACGGCCAAACCAATATTTCCAGCCGGCCCACCAAACGTGGTGACGATAAAGCCGGTCTGGTGTTCGAAGATTTGCGTGCCATTCCCTTCGTCGGCGCCTGGAGCCAACTGAAACAAAACGTGCTTGGTTATTACGGCGTTGGCACCGCCTTGCAGCAGCTGATTGACGATAATCGATTAGCCGATTTACAACAGCTCTACACAAATTCCGGCTTTTTCAAAACCCTGATGGACAACTGCATGATGTCACTGGCCAAATCCTATATGCCATTGACTGCCTATCTTGAACAAGACCCGCGCTTTGGTGATTTCTGGCGTCTGATTAAAGACGAATTCGAACGCAGCCGCGAGTGCTTACTGGCCGTATCCCAACAAACAGAATTGCTGGCCAATCAAAAACGCCGTAATGCTTCCATTCAAATCCGCGAAAACATCGTGCTACCACTACTCACCATCCAACAATATGCCCTGCAAACCATTGAACAACTGAAAAAGCAAAACGCCGACCCAAAAGTTATCCAAACCCACGAAAACATGGTCACCCGCTCCCTGTACGGCAACATTAACGCCAGCCGCAATGCGGTGTGAATCTTAATCGCTTGGAATTATGGTAATCACGTTGAACATCGCCATGCCACAGTCGCTACCACTGTGATTGACATGGCTGTAACGCAGTGATTGACTCCAAAAATAGCTGCAATTAGTTTATACACACCCATTTATTTATTTGTCTTGTGATACCCGCATCAACCCAGAATACTAAGTGCTCCTGCCTTGTGTGACACTCCTCTGAAAATTTAAAACTGTTCTTATCAGTCGTTAGCGGCCCGAATAAACATAACCACTGACACAACCATTGTTTTAACAACAAAGTCAACAATTTACGGGCACTTGCGCTTTCAATTCGGGAACATTAGTCGCGAATTTTTTTAGTTATTTACCGATAATCTGTGTTGTTTTTCTCTTTTTAATCATTTAACCCAATGAACCTATAAATATTGAGTGTATAAAAATGAATAGAAAAATAAGTTTTAAATTGTTTTTGTTTGGCAGTTTCTGGTTGGCTTTCGCGGGCGCAGTTCAGGGGGCAACTTTTTGTATTTCTTCCAGCGCAGAATTACAAGCAGCTTTGGCCATCGCAGACAGTAACAACCAAGCTGACCACATCAAACTTAGATTCGGAAATTACATCGCACCTGTTAATGGCTTTGTTTATTCTGGTTTTACAGAAAATTATGATTTAGAAATCAGTGGCAATTGGTTCACCTTCAATAACAACAACTGTGGTAGCAGAATATTGGCTGGTAATCCATTTAATCACAGTACTTTAGATGGCAATAACACGGCAAGTGCCTTAACCATCATACCCGGTGCCAGCGGAGACATCAGCATTTCCTTTGTGGTATTTACAAATGGCAACTCTGATGATTTTGGCGGTGGTTTGCGGTTGTTTCCGTTGGCAGAGTATCTGGGCGATATATTGATAGAAAACAATGTGTTCTTTGATAATATATCTGAAGATGCAGGTGCCCTTTATGTTGGTGGTGGTCACAGGGTGGTGGTCAGAAATAATTTAATGTTAAACAATGTGACCAATAGCAGTGCTGGTGGCTTGATGATAAACCAAGAAAGCAGTGGCGGTGCAGGATCAGACAGTGGTATTTACTTCACCAATAATACTGTCTTTGAAAATTCTGCTGCCATAGGTCATACTTTATTGTTCGGCGGGCTTTCTGTTTGGGTGGAAGATTCATCCAAGGCATTCATTGCGAATAATATACTATGGGGAAACAGCGAAGCAGACCTGAAATTAAGTGGCAGTGGTTATAAATATTTATTTAATAATGACATTGGCTTTATAAGTGGTGTCAGTGCGGATGAAACGTCCGGAAATTTTTCCTCACCTCCAGAATTTGAAGCCGGCACTCTAAATTTTAAGCCTGCGCTCAATTCTTCAGTATCTAACAGAGGAAAAAAACCACCAACCTTTACCCATATACCACCTTGGTTCGATGAACGTTGGAGCCTGGGTACCTACGACTTATCTGGCCAAGCGCGGGTTTTTGGAACCCGTGTTGATGTGGGGGCCATTGAGTCTGACTCATTGTCAGACCTGATTTTTGAAGATGATTTTGAATAATCTGGTGAGATAACTGGAATATCCTGTTTATAAGCCCTTCTATATTTTTGGGCAAGATTGGTTTTATACAATTTTATACAATGATTATATGGGTTTGGCTTATTTAGCCTACTTCGGTGTTATTTTTCTGGTTTTATTTGATATTGTGTTTAATAAAGCCCGCGTCACCACTGAAATTATCAATGCCTTTTTACATGCCATCGGTTCGGCCTTTTCAGTGGTTTCGTGTTGATCGAGCATCGATACCAGTACTTAACCCGTTCGCTAAAAACACAACTAATTTGAAGACTTAAGCACCATTTAGTATACCGTTGTCTGTATCCAGCTTAAATAGATAGTGCTTGGTTTATACGGTGTTGGAATCCCCTTGCAGTGATTGATTTGTAATTGTCATTGGGTCATATTGCGGAATGTATTTAATCATAGCAAGCACTTAAAAAAAAGATCTGACTGTACCGGTTGAACTTGAGTTTGGATTTAATCTGATGTCAGCCTGTCAATTAATTTAATGACTCATGTTGTAGTCACGAGACATGGTGCAGGTCATACCGCTTTCATTAACGACAGAATGAAGACCACCGGACATGTTATTTTGATCAGCCACATTTAGAGTGAAATCTATTTCCATTGAAATACCTTCATATAAACCACCGACAGTGCCTTTATAGTTACAATTGGCTGTGCGTTGGAAGATGATTGTGGCCTCATCTTCACTGAGCCCGCTTGCGGTCAAGGTGTCACAATTATTAGATGCTTCTATGTGACCTATATCGTTGCTGGCTTTTAACGGCATGGTCATGGACATAACACCGGTACAAACCATTTCTCCGGGTAAATTAGACACATTCCAAACGCCTTGTTTAGGACATATACATGCTGCGGTGGTTTCCCCAGAACCATCACCTCCGTTGTTGTTACCCGTGCCATTATCCCCATTGTTGTTACCAGAACCATCGTCTCCCCCACCATTATTACCTTCTCCGCCATTATTACCTTCTCCGCCATCATTGCCATCGACGCTCAGTTTAAATAAACAAATAACGGATTCATTTGCATCCAAATGAAAAGTCGCTGTGGCGTTAGCAACATCACCGACACTGGGGGTTGGACTCGTGTCATCATCACATTCGATGCTGGTCAGCGTGTAGTTGGCATCTAATAATGTCGGGTCAATGGTGCTGACTGTTGAGCTATAAGTGCCAGGGGTCAGATCTGATTTGGAAATGGTGCCTTGTGGTAATGTTACCTGACCATCAGGGATTCCAGTAAAAAGCACATACCCGCTGGTCACAGGTTCAGTAACAACTTCTACTGTAACAGTTTCTGACAACGACTGCGCCGACCAAAGAAAACAAGCACCCATAATGAAGTTGACACTTAGAAAATGAAAACCGATTTTCTTTTTTAAGAATAGATTCATCATCCAAATATATTACAGCAATATGGATAGAAATTCACCTTTAAGAATGTCTTTTTGCTCACCAATCCCTTGAAAACCCTTGCTCATTATAAAAAAAACTTATGGTTTTATCGGTTTCTGTAATATCTGGCTGTCACTTGCCCGACAATTTATTGTGCAATTTGCTCGCTTTGGGGCCCGCCATTGATTTATGCTTATTCCTGAACTAAACAAATTAATCAAATGAACAAAGCAGACGTATTTAAATTATTAGAAGAAAATCAAAACCCAAGAGGCATTCAAAACTGGCAGGAAATGGAAGCAAAAAGTACCTATAAAAGCCTGGGCATCGGTCTGACGGTATTACGCAAACTGGCCAAGCAGGTGGGTAAAAATCATGATTTGGCCATGGAACTGTGGGACAGTGATTACTATGACATGAAAGTGTTGGCTGTACTCATTGATGACCCAAAGCTGATAACTCGGGCACAAATGGAAGCGCAGGTTGAAGATATTGATTTTGGCATGCTTGTGCATGTCTTTTCTGCTTGTGGTGCGCCGGTGGCCAAAACGACTATTATCGATCAAGTGGCCGATGACTGGGTGAAAAGTCCGGATCCTGTGCGGCGACGTTGTGCCTATGGTTTTGTTTATGAACTGTCGAAATCGACCAAGAAAAGTGCACCCGGCAATGATTATTTTCTCAATTATATTCATCATATTGATCAGACCTTTGCCAGTGAAGATAAATCGGTACATTTGGCCATGGCCGGTGCCTTGATGGGTATTGGTAAAAGAAATCTGACACTCAACCAGGCGGCACTTAAAATCGCTGAGAAAATAGGACCGGTACCAGTTGAATCCGGCAAAACCCAATGTGATCCGATGGACGTCACCAAGCATCTGACAAGTGATTATTTGAAAAAGAAATTTGCCAAATAAAAAGGCCCGCACAGAAACCCACCAAACCCTGACTTTCGGCACTTCAATGTGCTGCCCTTTTTTGCTATTTTAAATATGTGGCTTAATAAAACATTAAGCCTTTTCTCAATGGTGAATAATATGGTTGAAGTGATTGTTGGACTGATGATAATACTGGCGGTTTTGCTACTGTTTAAGATCTTGTTTTGGGCTTTTGTGGTGGTATTACTGAGTCCGATTATATTTGTGGGTGCGATTTTTCTGTCGGTTGGGGTGATGGTACTGACGGTCATTGCAGTGGTCTTTTTGGGTTTGTTAAAACTGCTGTTATTGCCCTTTTTATTGCTGTTAATGATTCCTTTTGCTCTATTTTCATAACTTTTTTAATCAAACCCGTCACCACCCTAATTTACTTCTGCAGATAAGTCAGGACAGGCATCAGATGCAAGAATATGGTATGCTAATCATACGCAAATGATTGACTAAAATGCTTGTTCTCTGTTAGAACATCGACTTTCAGTGAACAATAAAACTCACTTAAAATGATTAAATTATTATGAAAAATAGTCTACTCACAATACTTTTCACATTGGCGCTTCTCGCCTGCAATGGCGTTGAAACTTCTGTAAATAATACACCATCAAATAATGCAGCGAATAAACCAGTAGCGGCTGATACCACAACCGAAGCCGATGATGACAAACTGCCGCCGGTTGAAACCAGGCCGGCCAACACCGACTATAAACCAGCTTTTCAAGGACAGACCCGGATAGCCGCTGTCAAAACGGCCACAGACTATACAGTGCAATTGCTGACCGAAGATTTAAATTCACCGTGGGGGATTGCGGTGCTTCCCGATGGCCGTTTACTAATTACTGAGAAAGTAGGCACGATGCGTATTGTGAATACTTCAAATGGCCAATTAAGTGAAGCCATAACCGGGATTCCCGAGGTGGATGCCAGGGGCCAAGGCGGTTTATTGGGGGTCACATTAGACCCAGATTTTTTAACCAACCGAATGATTTATTGGGCCTTTGCTGAACGCAAGAAAGGCGGCAATCACACCGCAGTGGCCAAAGGCCGTTTATCGGACGATGAAACCCGTTTTGAGAACACCCAAGTGATTTATCGCGCCACCCCGACTTATGACGGTAAATTGCATTATGGTGGTCGCGTTGTGTTTGACCAACAGGGCAATTTATTCGTCAGTATCGGCGAGCGTTCGGATAAAAATATTCGTGTAAAAGCCCAGGACTTACAATCTTCCATAGGCAGCATTATCCATATCACCACGGACGGTGAGCCGGTAGCAGATAATCCGTTCATCGGTCAAGCCGATGCCCTGCCTGAAATATACAGCTATGGTCACCGCAATCCGCAAGGCTTGGCTTTTCATCCACAAACGGGTGAACTGTGGAGTGGTGAATTTGGCCCACGCGGCGGTGATGAGTTAAACCTGATAAAACCAGGCAATAACTACGGCTGGCCTGTTATCACCTATGGTATTGAGTATCGAGGTGACGCCATCGGTGATCCTGTTATACAGCAGAAAGAAGGCATGGAACAACCTGTTTATTACTGGGACCCTGTGCTTTCCCCCAGTGGCATGACCTTTTATTCAGGAACCAATATCCCGGAGTGGGAAAATAACTTATTTATCGGTGGATTAAATAGCGCCCATATTGCCAGACTGGTGATTAAAGATAATAAAGTGGTCGGCGAAGAGCGCTTATTAGCAGATAAAGGTGAGCGCTTTAGAGATACCCAGCAGGGGAAAGATGGTGCTTTGTACACAGTCACCGATGCCGGAAATTTATATAAAATCGATAAAAAATAGGTGCCTGTTGGCGTGCGACCACCGCGGTCTTTAGCGATGACGGAAAAATCGACGTTGTATCGACGGTTCTCTTGGCTATTATTTATTTTTTGTTGCAGTTCTGCCATGGTTTATGGACAAGAAACGGTCAGTGACGACGAAGTGGTTGAGCTGGAACCAATGGAGATTATTGCTCATTTCAATAAACAATCCATTTTCGACTTGACCGCATCAGCACAGGTTATCTCAGCCGAAGACATCGAATCCCAACAGACCACCACATTGTTACCGGTCTTCAATTCGGTGCCGGGGATTCGTATGGAACAACGGTCACCGGGTAGCTATCGTCTGGCCATGCGCGGCAGTTTAATTCGTTCACCATTTGGTGTCCGCAACATTAAAATTTATCTCGATGAGTTTCCTTTGACCGATGCCGGCGGTAACAGCTATCTTAATCTAATCGATCCGGCTTCGATTGCTTCAATTCATGTATTAAAAGGTCCGGATGGTTCGCTGTATGGTGCTAATTCCGGTGGGGTTATCCGTATTCAGCCGAAGGGCTTTGATGTCTTTCAAAACCAAGGTTCACTGTTACTGAGTGCGGGGTCGTTTGGCTTGCAACAAGAGCAGTTATCGATACAACGCAGCGTTAGTAATGACTATTCGTTTTCCTTCGACCAATCGTTTAACCGTTCCGATGGCTATCGAGACCATTCAGCTTTGCATAAAAAAACCTATCAAACCGCTCATAAATGGAATTATTCACAACACAATGAATTGCGCTTATTGGCTTTGTACACAGACTTACATTATCAAACGCCGGGTGGGCTGACCGCTGCACAAAGCCAAGAAAACCCAAGAATGTCGCGACCGGCCACCGCCTTTACGCCATCTGCTGAAGAACAACAAGCCGGAATTTACAATAAAACATTTTTCGCAGGTATTGCGCACGAGGCCCGTATTAACGACAAGCTCATCCATAGCATTAGCTTGTTTGGTTCGGACACTGATTTTGAAAATCCGTTTATTACCAATTATGAATTTCGCAAAGAAAAAAATGCCGGGGTAAGGACTTATATTTCTTATCAAGACAAGATTAACGAACATATTCACTGGCAAATGCAATGGGGTTTTGAGGGGCAAAAAGGCTGGAACAACATTGAAAATTTCGACAACAATCGCGGTACACCGGCGGCACTGCAGGCCAAAGATGACTTGGACAACACCCGCGCCAGTTTATTTTATC
>QQUO01000338.1 GCA_008501575.1 Pseudomonadota bacterium | reverse complement strand
TCAACTCTTACCTATTGCACAAAACACCGCTTTATTTTCACTCATCGGTACAACCTATGGTGGCGATGGCCGTACCACAACCGCCTTGCCTAATTTACAAGGGCGTGCACCCATGCATCCCGGTCGTGGACCCGGTTTAACTTCCAGAAGACTTGGAGAACAGGGTGGCAGTGAAACCGACACGTTGTCTGAAGCACAAATACCCAGTCACAATCATACAGTTGCTGCGAGTTCAGCGCCCAGCTCAAGCTTTAGTCCTGCCAACAACTCTATTCTTAGTCGCAGTGTCGGTGGTTCTGCCTATGACAGTAACGCCAATCTCAGTAATACGATGAACAGTGAATCCATTCAGCCTAATGGCGGTTCACAACCTCACAATAACATGCAACCGTATTTGACCCTTAACTACATCATTGCTTTAGTGGGCCTATATCCATCAAGGAGTTAATTATGAACAGACGAAAATTTGCCACATCAATTATGACTGCTTTGGGCTTGAGCGCCATATCACCCACCACTTTGGCTATTTCATCCAAAAATAGATCATGGCTTAATACCGGCCAAAAGCTATTTTCTGCTGAAGGTTTACGTATGACCTTAACCCAAAACAAACCAGCCACTATTGATCAAGACGACAAACAATTTATCCTGACATTTAAAGTTGAAAACACCAGCCAACCATTGCCTGAGAAAATATATGTCCTCACAGATCAATCTGGACGACGTCATCATATTTATATGAAACCGGTCAAACACAATCAACTTCAGGCTGAGTTCAACTGGAGAACCCATGCCTAAAACCTGGTTGGCCTTTCAAGACCGACCAAAGTACCTCAGCCAAGACATCCAATTTAAAGCCATCGCCCCAAAGGATATGGCTTTTTTATCGGAACTCTATCGCAGCACCCGATGGCAAGAAGTCTTACAGGCACCCTGGAGTGATGAACAACGCATTGAATTTTTGCAACAGCAATTCACCGCCCAACATCAACATTATAAAAGTCACTATCCCACAGCGGATAAATTAATCATTCAAAAAAAACAATGCAACATTGGTCGAATATATATTGACCGAGATGATGTCTCGATTTGTCTGATTGATATATCATTACTACCGAAAGAACGCGGACAGGGTCTTGGCACATTGTTGCTAAAGGCGTTGTTAGAAGAAGCGCAATTAAACCAGAAAAAAGTGGTCATCCATGTGGAAAATTTTAACCCGGCCTACCATTGGTATTTAAAACATGGTTTCGTCCAAATGGAAGACAAAGGCGTCTACCAATATATGGAATGGTACCCAAGCAACCAATAAAATCAAGTAAACACCGCTTCATAGTGCACACCTTTATCATCGCCAAATATCGGAACTAAAAACAACTCAAAACCCCCTAACTTTGGATGAGAAACATGATAAACCCCCTGTTCGAAGACCTGTGTTTCCGAACAGGCAAACACCACAGAAAATTGTTCATTCTGGCCTGAACTATGCGGTTGCAAGCCTGCTTTAACCTCATCAATTCGACAGCTTAAGGAATGATCTTGTGAAAAGACAATCTCAAAGTTGTCCGTACTGTATTGCTCAAACTGTTTTTTATTCGGTAAAGACATGTCATTAATCGCTTCATTAAAATTAAACATTATAACTTAAAATTTTCACCGAACTGAGCCATCCCTTGCGTTATAATCATTTTGAATATTCAATACAATACCTGATGAAAAAACCTTTAATCATTTTAATTTGTTGTTTCTATACCTTGTTAATCCCTTTGTCGGTACAAGCCGAAGTCTATAAATGGGTGGATGCACAAGGCAATATTCATTACAGTGATAAAAAACCCGAAAGCCAATCCAGTGAAGAAATTAAAATCAAAGCGCACACCCCGGATTTATCCCATCTGAAAGACATCAACAATGATGCAAATACACTGGCCCCTGTAAAGCCCTATAAAAAGAAGCAAAAAGTCACCATGTATTCAGCCAGTTGGTGCGGTTACTGTAAAAAAGCCCGGGCGTATTTTCAAGAAAATAAAATTCTGTACGCTGAATACGATATCGAAAAGAACAACCAGGCAAAAAAGCGCTATGAACAATTAGGCGGCACCGGTGTGCCTTTATTGGTGGCGAAAAGAAAGCAGATGCAGGGTTTTAGTGTGGCTAAATTTGAGCATTGGTATGAGCAATTATAATTGGAATTTTGATATTTCAGCAAACAGAAAAGCGAGGTAAACAATGATGAAAACAATGGCATTCATGATATTAACAATCGCATTATTATCCTGTTCTGAATCACCTTCAGAGACAGAACACATCGACAATAAAGCCGATAACAAGCACATGCTCAGCGATCAAGAAAAAATGCTGCAAAAAGCCAAAGACACGGAAAAACTCATCCATGAAGCCGATGAAAAACGGCGTAAAGCACTGGAAGACCAAGGTGGTTGATTTAATTCTTAATCAACCCAAAGGCCAACAATTTAAAGCAAAACCATCCCTAACTAACATCTTTTTAGCGAAAGAAGCGTCACGAAACGGCCATTAATCCCGTGAGCAAAGCGGTCGCTTCCGCGTCGATTTGCATGGACGCAAGGAATGCAGAGATTGTCAGGAACAATAACTGCCTGCTCACGCGACACACTTGCATCCCAGCGAAGCGGTGCTTTCTGCGTCCTGCGCACAGCACACACCTGCGTCCATGCAGGCGGTGCTTTCTGCGTACTGCGCACAGCACACACCTGCGTCCATGCAGGAGAATGAAGTCCC
>QQUO01000327.1 GCA_008501575.1 Pseudomonadota bacterium | reverse complement strand
GTCATGATTAAATACCGCCATGGTGGAATCGGGGTTAACCACAAATAAGCTTTCAAGGCTACCGGCAAAACAATCCCGACGACTCACCGCACCCGATTGCGCCAATTCATGGGCAAATGTGGCGGCTTGATAAACGCCGGCTAAGGCAATGGTTTGGTTTTTCATGGTTTTAATTCACAGGTTGAAGTCAGTAAGTCAGAATCGCTAATCACAGCACCGCCTAAGCAAACATCGCCCTGATAAAAGACCACGGATTGTCCCGGTGTGATGGCGCGTTGTGCTTGTGCAAAAACAACCGATAATTGGCCCTGTTCATTGCATTGAACAGTGCATGCTTGGTCCGGTTGTCGGTAACGAATTTTTGCCTGACAAGTCAAAGGAAATGACGGTGCTTGATCGCTGATCCAACTGACTTGTTCTGCCCTTAATTGGTGAGCCATTATTAAGGATTGATGATTACTTTGGCCGACGATTAATTGATTTTCAGCATGGTTTTTGGCAATAACAAACCACGGCTCGGGCAGGGCATCTTTGATGCCGCCAATACCTAAACCTTGACGCTGGCCAATGGTGTAATACATCAGGCCGTTATGTTGACCGACCACAGAACCTTCGGGTGTTACGATGTCACCCGGATTGGGGGAAAGGTATTGGCTTAAAAATTCTTGAAAACGTTTTTCACCGATAAAACAAATTCCGGTGGAATCTTTTTTATCATGCACCGATAAGCCAAGTTCAGCGGCTTTGTCTCGTACTTCGGTTTTTTCTAATTCACCCACCGGAAACAAACTGCGGGCCAATTGATGTTGCTTAATGGCGTACAGAAAATAGCTTTGGTCTTTATTTTCATCCACACCTTTTAATAATTGAAATTGGCCATTGATTTCAGCTTTGCGGACATAGTGACCGGTGGCGATAAATTGTGCACCTAAATCATCGGCATGATCGAGAAATGTTTTAAATTTAATTTCTCGATTACATAAAATATCCGGATTTGGGGTACGGCCTTTTTGGTATTCTTCCAAAAACTCGCTGAACACATAATCCCAGTATTCTGCGGCAAAATTACGTCGATGTAACTTAATTCCTAAACGATCACAAACCGCTTGGGCATCCTTGACATCCTCATCGGCGCTGCATATTTCACTGGTGTCATCTTCTTCCCAGTTTTTCATAAACAGACCGGCGACATCATTGGGATGCTGTTGTTGTAGTAGGGCGGCACTGACCGAGGAATCGACGCCACCGGACATGCCTACGATAATTTTTTCGGCCATATTAATCGTAATAACTAAAGATATCTAAGGGTGTTTGCTTGCCTTTGATATAGTGGTCAATGTGATGTAACACAAGAGGTGAGCGTAATTGTTTATGCCGTTGAGCCACTTCTTCGCGGCTTAACCACAGGGCTCTGATAATGCCGTCATCTAAGTGCTGTTCCGGTATTATTTGTAAAGGTGTGGCGGCAAAGCAGGCACGTAAATAATGGTTGCCGGAGTCACTGGTCCATTGCGAAAATTCGACCAAATAATTGACCTTCACTTGCCATGCGGTTTCCTCAAGTGTTTCACGCATCGCAGCTTGTGGCAGTGTCTCACCGGCTTCTAAATGACCCGCTGGTTGATTTATTTTTAATTCGCCATGAACATCTTCTTCGACCATCAAAAAGCGTCCGTCTCGTTCGACAATGGTGGCAACGGTAACGCGCGGTAACCATGTCCTCATACTTTAGTACCCAGCCATCGTAAACCCGCGTACATGGCCACTAAGCCTATGGCCAAGGCAATCCAAGGGGATAAGCCAAAACTGGCGGGGATAATACCAATCAGAATGGCAAAACCACCGGCGTACATGGCATAGGGAATCTGGGTGCGGACATGCTCAATGTGATCACAACCGGAGGCCATTGACGATAATATGGTGGTGTCGGATATTGGCGAACAATGGTCGCCCCAGACTGCCCCGGCTAAAATACTGGCTATCGAAATATGAATAATGTGTAAATATTCAGCATCCAGAACCCCTTGTGCGCTCATTACATTCCAGGTGATGGGAATGATTAAGGGAATCAAGATACCCATGGTTCCCCAGCTTGAACCGGTGGCAAAAGCGGTCAGTGCGGCCAACAAAAAGGTCAGAACCGGTAACCAATAATAGCTTAAGCTGTCTTGTAGTAATGAAGAAATATAAAGGCTGGTTTTTAATTGTTCAGTGATGGCTGCCAATGACCAGGCTAATACCAATATAACAATTGCCTGTAACATCGGTTTCATACCTTCATACCAGGCTTCCATGGTGTCTTCCATGGTCAAAATACGCTGGCTAACAGACATCACAATGGCCACCAAAGTGGCGGCAATGCTGGCCCACAGCATGGCTTTAAAGGCATCCGAGTTACCGATGATGTCTTTCAATTTTTGTGATTCATCATTTGGGTCTAAACCGGTGACATAAAGCCCACCTAAAACCACCAGAATTAATACCCCAAATGGTATCAGGGCATTCATGGCGCGGTGTGGTTTGTCTTCAATTGGTTGAATGTCATCGTCTGCCAGACCAATACCCTCGGTGGTGTTGATATAACCCTCACGGGCGCGTTGTTCAGCATTGAGCATGGGACCAAAATCACGACCGGTGCTGGCGATAAAGATGGTAAGGGCAATGGCAAATATGGGATAAAAACTATAGGGTATGGATTGTAAAAACATGATATAGGCACCATCCCCTTGATGATTGATACTGCGCAGGGCTTCATCAATCAAGCCAACCTCAAACCCCACCCAGGTGGTGACAAAGGCAATACTGGCAATTGGGGCCGCCGTAGAATCCACTAAATAGGCCAGTTTTTCACGGGAAATTTTCATTTTATCCGTGACCGGGCGCATGGTATTGCCGACCACCAGGGAGTTGGCATAATCATCAAAGAATATACTCAATCCCATGGCAATGGTGGCCAGAGAGGCTCTTTTCACGGAATTGGCCCAGTTAACGATCAGATTAACGACACCCACCATGCCACCGTTGCGGGAACTAATTCCCACCAAACCGCCAATCAATAAGGAAAAGATAATCACTGAGGCATGATCGGTATCAGCCAAAGCATCTACGGTGTATTTTTGCACCGTAACCAATGGCGATGTCCATAAAGCCTGCCAGGATAAATTACCAATCAGCCAGACACCAAACATAAGACCCACAAACAAGGCGGGAATCACTTGTCGAAACAACAAAGCCACGGCAATGGCCAGTAATGGTGGCACCACTGACAGCCATGTACCGGCATAAACAATGGTGGTTTGTGCTTCTTCAGCGTGTAATACCGAAGCAAAGAGCAGGGCAAGCACTGCAATAATTAATCGTAATGAGGGCATTTTATTGTGTTCCCTTTATTATTTTTAGAGTGGCGAATTTTAGCATCATCGTTGATTTAATTCAGCGAAACGTTCAATTGTACCGACATCAGTCCAGTGTCCTGTATAAATATATCCACCGGCTTGCTTATTTTTAATGGCTTGATGAATCAAAGGAACGACACTAAAAGGCTCGTTGCGGCGATGCTGTACTGAATGATACAGTACCGGGCTATAAATACCGATTCCGCTGTAGGTATAGGTTTGTTGATTGGCCGTAGCTTGGCACAATCTGTTTTGTACAATACTAAAATCACCCGCGCGGTTGTGCTCGGGATTTGGTACCAGTACCAAGCGCAGTAAATCGTTGTTTAAAGAGGGTTTTTTCAGTAGCGAATAATCAATATCAGTAAAGACATCGGCATTGATACTTAAAAATGGTGACTCACCCAAGTATTTGAGTGCTTTAAGCATTCCACCACCGGTTTCTAAAGCTTGATTGCGTTCATCTGAAATTGTGATGTGTAAGCCTGACGGGGTTTGTGATTTGAGAAAGTCAATAATTTGTTCACCCAGCCAAGACACATTAATAACAATATCGCGAAATCCCGCCTTTTTAAGGGCCAATAAATGATGGAGTAATAAGGGTTTGCCATGCACTTCGACCAAGGGCTTCGGTGTATGATTGGTTAAAGGTTGCAGCCGCTGTCCGCGACCGGCCGCTAAAATAAAGGCTTTCATCAACTTTAATCGGTTTTAATTTTGGGTTGTAACTCAATCAACAGCTGATTAAATTCATACAATTCAGGGTATTGTTCCGCCACCTGTTTTAAATAGTTTAAAGTTCTGGGAATGTCATTAAGATAATTGCTTTTACCATCGCGATAATTGAGTCTGCAGAAAATACCAATGGTTTTTAAGTGCCGTTGCGCGGTCATGGTGTGAAACCAGTTCATAAATTGCCTTTGTGAAATGGTGCTGTGATTAATGTCATTATATCGATTTAAAAAATAGTTGCATAAATCAATTACCATGGTGTCCGGCCAGCTGATGTAACAGTCCTTTAACAGTGAAACCAGATCGTAACTAAAGGGACCGTGAACCGCATCTTGAAAGTCAATAATGCCCGGGTTATTGTCCTCTGTAAGCAATAAATTCCGAGAATGATAATCACGGTGAACCATGACTTGTGGTTGCTCCAATGCATAACCCAACAGCCATTGTCGGGTTTCTTTGAGGATTCGACGTTGCTTATCTGTCAATTGATAACCCAAATGCTCATGAATAAACCAGTCATCAAACAGACACATTTCATCGGTCAATAATTGTTGAGAGTATTTAGGTAGCGGTGTTGTCTGGGGCGTTAACTGCAGTTTTAACAGACTATCAATGGCTTGTTTGTATAAGGACTCTGCATTGTCATGATTAAGTACGTCCAAATACAGTGTTGAACCCAAATCACTGAGTAATAAAAAACCCAGTTCGAGATTTTGCCCGAAAATTTGTGGCACATGCGTGTGGTTCTTTATCAGCATCTTCTGCACCTGAATAAATGCGGTTAAATCCTCCTGTTCAGGTGGGGCATCCATCAAGATAAAACTGCGGTCATTAATGATAACCCGGAAGTACTGGCGAAAGCTGGCATCAGCAGAAGCCGGACTCATGGAAAAATTACGGTGTCCGAAGTGGTCGGCCAACCAATGTTGTCGCTGGCTTTGTCGATTAAACATAGGGCATAATTATTAGGGTTGATTATCTGTCTGGCTAATGCGTTTAAATACCGTGTTCAGCACCAAATTATGTTCAAAATAGACCACGTAATCCTGATATTCCCAACGTGTAATGGGTGGCTCACCCACCGCTGCGTGTCGTGCCAATGGCAGGCCGAATTGTTGCTCCACCTGTTGCATACTCTGGCCATGTTTAGGCGTTACTTGATTATGTTGTTGTTGCGTTCGCTCAATGAGAAGTACTTCGGCAGAAGCGGCCGTCATCATTAAGCATAAAAGCAGCATAAACCCTAAATGTTTTGTTTTCATTTTATTACTCCCGATTCCAATAAAAGTCATTGATAAAAAACCTTTATAATGACCCAGCAAATCTTATTTTACCAATAAGTTTAATCACTTGTATCTTAAAAACAAAAATAATTAGCACTGTGAACCACTTGGCAGTTTCCTGAGTTGCTTTATAATGCACGCCATGAAAGCCTATTTAGCGCATTTATTTCAAATCTATGCCTGGTTATTTATTTACCCGGTGGCTTGGTTGTGGACGGCTTTAATTGCCATTATTGTCATTATCTTAACCTGGCTTGGTGCGGGGGGTTGGGCCGATAAATATGTGGCGCGGTTGTGGGGACGCTTTATTTTATGGATAACCCCGGTGCGGGTTAGAATAAATAATGCCGATGTGATTAATCGCTCACAATCTTATGTCATTGTCGCCAATCACCAAAGTACTTATGATATTTTGGCATTATATGGTTATTTACCAATGGCCTTTAAGTGGGTCATGAAAATTGAATTACGAAAAGTACCTTTTATTGGATACACCTGCAATTTAATGGGACACATATATGTGGATCGAAGTAACCGTCAGGCGGCTAAACAAACCATGCAGCAAGCCGGCACAAAGCTCACCGGTGGTACATCCGTGTTGTTTTTTCCCGAAGGCACCCGCAATAACGGCGATGGCCTGCTGCCTTTTAAAAAAGGGGCGTTTAAAATGGCGCAGTCACTGTCATTGCCCATCCTGCCGGTAACCATAAAAGGCGCCGACAAAGTGATGCCGGCCAAAAGCTTACGGATATTGCCCGGTACCATAGAGCTGATTTTTCATGCACCGATTGCTCCGGAATCTTTCAAAAATAAGTCAACAGAAGCCCTGATCGAGCAAGTTAGAAAGCAAATTGCTTGTGAACTTTAAGCTGATAAAGTGGCATCAGTAAATTAAGGGCGCAAAAAAGGAACAGTCTTTGTCACATCATTATTTCAAATCATAAAAGTGGTCGCTTCCGCGTCGACCCACATGGATGTGGGAAGTGCCGATTATTGTCTGGAACAATTTCGGCCTGCTCACGCCACAGGCCTACATCCTGTGGCAGTGGCTTCCGCGTCCTGCTCACGCCACAGGCCTACATCCATGTAGGCCACTTTTGTTCATTAAAGTATATTACAGATTACAAAAGTGGTCACTTCCGCATCCCTGCTCACGCGACACCCTTACATCCATGTAAGGGAATGAAGTCCCAAGGACATTCCAACACCCAAAGCGGGTAGGTTAGGCAAATGCAGTGATGCGGTTTTGACGAAGTCAATGAAGCGTCACGGAATGGCCGTTAAGGCCGTGAGCGACAGCGAATCAGAGCGTCGGGTGCAAATAAATCAAAGACATGTCCGCCGTGGCCGCTTTCACTTTTGTTCATTAAAGTACATTACAGATTACAAAAGTGAATGAAGTCCCAAGGACATTCCACTATAATGTCTGACTATGAAAACCATTAAAAAAACCTTTGTTATTATCCTGGTCGTGATTTTGTTGTCATTCATCATTACTTTGAGTGCTTTAAACATGGAAGCCAGTGAATTAAATATGTACTTTTTTAAGCTAAACGCCAGTTTGGGCTTTATTGTGTTGATGACTTTAATCGCCGGTGTGGTGGTGGGTACATTAATTAGCTGGTTAATGTGGCTGTGGCCGGCTAATCGTGAAAAACGCCATTGGCAACGTCAATACAATCAGTTAAAACAGCAATCAGTGAACAAAAGCAGCAATCCACATACTGTTAATCCCCAGATTGAATCAAAATGACCGGGGGGTTTATTTGGGTTTCGATGGCCCTGTTAAGCGGTATTCTTATGGGTATGTACCTGGCTTATGTATTACGTAATGTCACCACCCAAAAGAAATTTGAACAGTTAAATCATCGCTATTTCAAAGGTTTAAACTATTTATTGAATGATGA
Organism: Pseudomonadota bacterium; assembly: GCA_008501575.1. Taxonomy (GTDB): domain Bacteria; phylum Pseudomonadota; class Gammaproteobacteria; order Xanthomonadales; family Marinicellaceae; genus Marinicella. The sequence goes on along the minus strand of QQUO01000327.1, from coordinate 3,716 downwards.
ATCTGATAAGGCCATTGATGTTTTTATTCAATTGGCAGAAACATCGCATGCCACCTTTGAACCGCAATTGGCCCTGGGTAATTTATACCGCAAGAAAGGTGAGGTGGATAAAGCCATAAAATTACACCAAGCATTGATTGCCCAGGCACAATTACCGGAACGATATCGAACCCGTGCCTTATTGGCCATTGGCAAGGATTATATGAGTGCCGGTTTGTTGGACCGAGCTGAGGTGTTGTTTGCTGAATTGGTGGAATTAGAAGCCCACACGCCAGAAGCCCTTAAATGGCTGATGGATATCTATCAGCAGGAACAAGATTGGCAACAAGCCATTAAGACAGCGACTCGATTCCAAGCTGCCACTGGTCGTTCCATGCGTACCAACATTGCCCATTTCCATTGTGAGCTGGCGGATGTTGCACGGTTACAAAATAATGACAGCCAGGCCTTACAGCATTTGGCTGCCGCATTGCGGGTGGATCAAAAATCAGTGAGGGCGCATTTAAGCATCGGATTGATTGAACAGTCAAAAAACAATCACCAGCAAGCCATTAAATCCTTTAAACAGGCCATTGCCGCAGATAATCGATTTGTGCCGATTGTTTTGGAACCTCTGGTCAATAGTTTTCAAGCCATCGATCAACAGCAACAATTATCGAAATATCTAAATACATTAATCAGTGGGTATTCAGGCATTAGTCCGGTCTTGTCTTTAACCCAGCTCACCCAGCAACAGTCAGGTAATAAAGCGGCGCAAAGTTTATTACGTCAGCATTTAAAACAAACCCCCTCATTTAAGGGACTGGACATGCTATTGCGTTTGGATATGGGCGATGAGGCGGACGCCAGTCATCCGGATGATGAAATTTTAACGCAGCTTATTGAAGATTTATTGAGTAAACAACCGCGCCTACGATGTCGTAAATGTGGCTTTGGTGCCCAATCTGTACATTGGCAATGTCCCAGTTGTAAAAATTGGGGGGTGGTTAAGCCCATAGATGATGTGGTTTAACGATTATTGGCCGTTGTTGCTGATCTGGGCAGTTTTATTATTTTTGCTGCTACAGTTCTATGTCAAAGGTGTTGCGGTGCGTTTCCTGGACAGCGCCAATCACCGCAGTTTACATCACGGTGAGGTTTTAACCGGTGGTGGATTTTTCATATTTGTGCCATTGGTGGCCATCATGTTGTGGCAGCAATTGTATTTGCCGGCCACCATGGTGTTGTGTTTAACACTGGTCGGTATCATCGATGATGTCAAAACCTTAACAGCAGGTTTGCGATTTTTTGTCCAGCTTGTTGTGGTTGTGGTAACACTGTGGTTTTTGGATTTTGGATTGTCATGGTGGGGACTGTTTTTATGTTTGGCGTTCTTGTGGTGGCTCAATCTATTTAATTTTATGGATGGTGCCAACGGTTTGGTGGCCATGCATGCCATTGTTACCTTGACGGTCATGACATGGCTGCTGGTTTTACCCTCAAATATCATGTTGCTACTTGTCCTTGTCATTGTTGCCTTACTGGTTTATCTGTACTTTAATGTGGTGCTAAAGCAGTTATTTATGGGTGATTCAGGTAGCTTACCATTGGCGTTTATAGTGGCTTTAACAACCCTGATGGCTTTACAGATGAATGCCTTATCGGCCATGCAAATTGCGGTAATGCATGCCGTATTGATTACCGACAGCAGCTTAACTTTGATTATTCGCGCAATGCGTGGTGAGCGGCTTACGCAAGCCCATCGCAGTCATTTATATCAACGCTTAATTGCCCAAAACAGACCACATTGGCAGATTAGCCTGGCTTATGCCGGGGTCACTATGGGCTGTTGTTTGGTGGCTTTGGTGATGACAAAACAGGCTGTTTTACACCAAGTTGTATGGTTTCTATCGGTTTATGCTGTTTTAGTGATTGTTTTCTTTCACAGCAGAGACCTTGGCAGGTAAAATGTGGCCATGTTAAACCGATTATTACATTTAAGACTCGCTGTGATTGGCCATGATTTGTTTATGGTGTGGTTGGCTTGGGTGATCAGTTTTTATATTCGTTACAGTATTTGGCCATTATCACCACCAATCACTTGGTGGTCATTCGAAATTGTACTGGTGCTGGCGGTGCAAGGTCTGGTGAGTTTATATTTTGATATGTACCGCGGTTTATGGCGATTTGCCAGTATTCCGGACTTAATCAATATCATGAAATCTGCGGTGGTCGGTACTTTAGCCATCGCCGCCTTATTTTTTATGTTTAACCGTCTCAGTGGCATGCCCCGCAGTGTTATCGTCATGTACCCTATTTTATTGGTGTTGTTCTGGGGCATTCCTCGGGTCAGCTATCGTTTGTGGAAAGACAAGCATTTTGGTTTGAGTGCTGACAGTATTCCACGGGTACTTCTGGTGGGTGCCGGTAACATTGCTGATTTATTTATCCGCAACGCTGTGACCAATCGCAGCTGTCATGTGATGCGTATTGTTGATGATGACAGCAAGTACCATGGTACCCAGTTGCGGGGGGTAAAAATACAACGTGGACTTGATCGTCTCACTGACTTGGTGGCGAAGTATGAAATTGATTTGGTGATTATCACCAAACAAAACCCGGATGCCGGTTTAATTCGTACTGTGGTGGATGCCCTGGCTGACGGTGACTGTCAAATTCGAATTGCCCCGGATCCTGATGATTATGACAGCAATTTAGCGAATGTTAATGATTTACAGCCGATTACCGTTGAAGATTTATTGGGACGCGAAAAGGTCGAACTGGAATGGCAACAGGTGGCCGATTTTGTGCGCAATAAATCTGTTTTGGTGACCGGTGGTGGCGGTTCCATTGGCGCTGAATTGTGCCGTCAGTTGGCCCGATTTGGGGTCAGTCAGTTAACCATTGTGGATCATTCCGAATTTAATTTATATGCCATCGATAATCAATTAAGCGGCGGCCCCACCTTAATTCACTCACATTTGGGTGATATCACCAACCAGGCGCAGTTATTTTATTTGTTTAAAAAGGTTAAACCCGATGTGGTGTTTCATGCGGCCGCTTATAAACATGTGCCCCTATTAGAGAACCACCTGTGTGAAGCGTACTTAAATAATGTCATTGGCACTCAAATTGTGGCAGATTGTTGTGATCAATTTAATGTTTCTAAAATGGTGTTGATATCCACCGATAAAGCCGTTAATCCACACAGTGTCATGGGTGCCACCAAACGCTTGGCTGAGAAATATTGTCAGTATATGAACAATCACAGCAACACCGATTATGTGACGGTGCGATTTGGTAATGTACTGGCTTCTGCCGGATCGGTGGTGCCTTTATTTAAAAAACAAATCGAGCAAGGTGGGCCGGTAACGGTGACGGATGCCCGCATGGAGCGGTATTTCATGACCATAGAAGAAGCCTGCCAATTGATTTTACAGGGTCTCGTTGTTGATCACGATGATGGTATTCTGGTGCTTGATATGGGGCAACCCATCAAAATTGAATCTTTGGCTAAACGCATGATTGCTTTAACCGGCCAATCTCGGCAAATTAAAATTGAATACACCGGATTACGACAAGGTGAAAAACTATTCGAAGAATTGCATTATGACAACGAAGAACTGACAGCCACCCATGTTGATAAAATAAACCTGGCGAATCACAACAATGTTCCAACGGCACAATTAATTAAACAAATTGAACAGGGTCGGCTAGCCGCTGTTAATTATCAACAT
>QQUO01000279.1 GCA_008501575.1 Pseudomonadota bacterium | reverse complement strand
GAATAGATTATGGCCATTGATTTTGTACCCCACCATAAAAAGCAGCAAAGACATGTTCCTGGCTATGGACAACAAAAGAAACTGACCAATCGCCCGCAACCGATGAGCCCTAAAAAACGTACATTTGGGGTTGATAATAACCGTAACAAGGCCGCAACCACCACCCCTGATTTATTGCATCGCGTGCTGACTAAAATGGCTTTTGGTCCATCCGATGAACTGGTCAATCATGTCAACCAACTACCCGGCGCCAACACACAAGCCAAAATCATGGCTTATATCAATGAGCAGCTTAATCCAGATTTAATCAATGACAGCGCCTGCAACCAAATGCTCACCTCAGCTAATGGTTTTACCACCCTCAATAAAAGTCGCCAGCAATTATTTCAAGAACACGCTCGGCGGCCTGATGGTGTTGACATTCCCTGGCCTAAATTTGTTCGCCCGATACAAGAGGTCATCTATGCCGCCTTTATTCGTGGAATTCACTCCAAACGCCAGTTATTAGAAATGATGGCCGATTTTTGGCACAATCATTTCAATATTTACAGCGATGCCTATGGCGTTCAACCCATGTTTGTGCATTATGACCGTGATGTTATTCGGGCCAATGCCCTGGGCAATTTCCGCCAAATGCTGTATCAAGTCACACGCTCAACCTGCATGTTAATTTACCTCAACAATGGCTCCAATGAGCAATCAGCACCGAACGAAAACTATGCCCGGGAGGTGATGGAACTACACACCTTGGGTGCTGAAAACTATCTGGGCCATATGAATTGGCAAGATGTACCAAGCGACAGCCAGGGCCGCAGAGTCGGCTATGTGGAAGAAGATGTCATGGAAATGGCACGGGCCTTAACCGGCTGGTCATTCAGTGGTGCCGATTGGTGGGATTATCAAAATGGCAATATTGCCACCGGTCTGTTTCAATATCGCGATGGCTGGCATGATAAAGGCGCCAAACGGGTGTTGGGTGAATATTTTGACTACAGTGCCGCACAACCACAAAGTGATTTAAATCAAATCCTGGACTTATTGGCCGAACACCCGGGCACCAATCGCTTTTTAGCGGAAAAATTGTGCCGCCGATTTATTGCTGATGAGCCACCGACAGATGTGGTGGATGCGGTGGCCACCACCTTACACAACCACTGGCAATCACCGGATCAAATTAAATTAGCGATGCAGACTCTGCTGACAAGTGATGCCTTTTTAAACACATGGGGGGATAAGGTGAAACGCCCCTTTGAGCGCACCATCTCTGCCATGCGCCAGTTGCAATACAGCTTTCCTTTTAATCCTGAGGAAGAGATATCCGGCTGGCATTTTTGGGTCTTTTTAGACACCGGTCATCTGCCTTTCAGCTGGGCTGCTCCGAATGGTTATCCGGATGTTAAGTCTCATTGGCTGGGGGCTTCCAGTATGATGGCCACCTGGACTTTTACGCAATGGATCGCGCATTTTCATGAGGACAATGATGGTGAAAAACCAATCCTCAATTCAGTGGTGGCAGACACCTTTGTCGGTTTGCCCAATGCCAATGAACACAGTGCTTATAAGCTGGTGGATTTTTGGTACCAGAAAATTATCGGGGCACCACCCAATACTGAAACCCGAGATCACTTGGCCCAATTTATGGCTTCCACAGACCGCGATGATCCCATCGGCGGGGATGCCAACGCACCCATTGACCTAAATACCAATGTCTGGCCATCCTATAACCAAGATCGTCTTTATGCCATGGTCTCATGTATCTTTTTTACCCCTGAATTTATGGATCGGTGAATGCCATGAAAAAAATCAATCGCAGACAATTTATCCAGGGCTCCGGCCTCATTACCTTATCCGGATTAGGCGGCTTGCAGCTGGGTCTGGCCAATTCTTTACTTGGTCAAGGCGCCCCACCGGGCAGAGATTTACTGGTGTACATATTTCTACACGGTGGCATGGATGGTTTACATATGGTGCCGCCACGCTCCGGGACAGATTATAGTCACTACCGCAACACCCTGCGTCCCAACTTATCCATTGCTGACACTGAATCTCTGGCTTTAAACGGTCAAAGCGCCTTCGGTATGCATCCGGCGGCGGTGGAAATGGCGGATTTGTTTAATCGCAATAAAATGGCAATTGTGCACGCCACCGGATTAACTCAATCCAATCGCAGCCATTTTGAGGCCACCAAGTTTATGGATTTAGGGGCTCAAAACTTAGGCCAAACCGGCGGGACCGGCTGGCTCACTCGCTATTTTCAGTCCTCTGTACACACCCCGGACAACGCCATTATATCGTCTGTCATTCCCGGTTATGACAACACCGATGCCTTTCTCGGTGATCCGACCGCCTTAAGCATGTCCAATCCTGCCGACTTTACCTTAGCTGAAGGTCATTGGACCTGGAAAGACCAACAAGCTGAAACCGTTAACCAGCTCTATCAAAATCCAACCACTCAAGCAGGCATTATCGGCGCCCAAACATTATATGCATCGCAAGTGATTCAAAGTATTGACTGGGAAAACTACCAACCGGGTAACAATGCGGTTTATCCGGACAGCCAATTGGGTGACCAGCTGAAAACCGTGGCGCAGTTATACCGTTCCAATGTTGATTTAGAGGTGGCTTATGTACCCACCGGTGGCTGGGACACCCATGACAATCAAAGCTATACCTTTGAACAACTGACCACTGGTTTATCCGCGGCGCTGTCAGCATTTTATGAGGATTTACAACCCCATTACCAGGGCCGGTTCACCATCATATTACAATCTGAATTTGGCAGCCGCGCTTACCAAAACAGCGCCAACA
>QQUO01000050.1 GCA_008501575.1 Pseudomonadota bacterium | reverse complement strand
GCCTTAAGAAATGAAAATTGGACCACACAATCTCACTCATATCCAGCGCCTTTGTAGCCATAAGCTCAATAATATAAACGCGAAAAAGAATGCCAATGGCCAATAATACAAGGCCTTGGTTGGTCGGTAAAATCGATCTTCTTCTGCCAAAGGCTCCAATTCGTTCAGTCGCTCGTATATGGCATTAAGTTCTTGGGTGTTGGTGGCGCGAAAATATTGTCCGCCGGTTAAATTAGCGATTCGTATCATGGTCGCCTCATCTAAATCGGACGATGGATTAATGCGCCGCTGCCCCCCAAAAAAATTATTAACAATCATTTCTTCAGCACCAAAACCAATGGTGTAAATTTTAACATCCTCAGCTTTGGCCAATTGGGCGGCTTTCAGGGGAGAAATAACGCCGGCGGTGTTGGCGCCGTCTGTCAATAAAATCAGAACCCGATTACCCGAATCCATGGCGCGCATTTTTTTAACCGCCAGTCCGATGGCATCACCAATGGCAGTGGATTTTCCAGCCAGTCCAATGGCGGCTTCTTGTAACAGGCGGTTAACGGTTTCAATATCGAAGGTAAATGGTGCCTGAAGATAGGCTTTTTCCCCAAACAAAATTAAGCCCAGGCGGTCACCTTGTCGGCGTTTTATAAAATCACCGGCGACATCTTTTAAGGCGGTTAAGCGATTGACCGGCTGACCGTTTAATTGCATGTCCTGTTGTTCCATACTGCCGGATAAATCAATGGCCAGCATTAAATCCCGACCTTCCACCGGTAACGCCACCGCATCACCAACCCATTGTGGTCGAGCCAAAGCCAGCAACAGGGTCAACCATAAGAGCCAACTGATAAACTTGAGCCAATTGTGGGTACCACCAACTGTTTGTTGGTCGGCCGGTAATTGGCTGAACAGCGGATAACGGATGGTGCTTAATTGGCGACCTGTGACCCGTGGCATTAACGCCACCAGCAAGGGTAAGGGCAGTAACACAAAAACCCAGGGCCATAACCACTGAATCATGGTTGCCTCCGGTTTGTTTGTAAACAATGATGCCGTAAAAACTGATGGACGGCCTGCAACAAAGGCTCTGTTGCATATTCGTATTGTGGTTGATAGAGCCCGCTGTTTAAGGTCTTTGCCAATGGCTCAAAAACCGGCTCGGGTAAATCGTTGTTAAGAAAAGCAATCCATTGATCACCGGCTAAACCAGCGGCCTCTGGGTTATTGAGTTCGTGGCGCGTAAAACGGCGCAATAAATTCGATAAATCGCGGGCCAATTGAGCCGCGTCACCGTGCGACTGAAAATCTTGTTGAATGCTGAGCCACAATTGATGTATTTGATGCCATTTTTTGTGACGTTGGCGATATCGGTGGTAACCTAAGGCAAGTCCCAACAATACCAGCAACAGTATGGTTGCCACTATCCACCAACCCGGTGCCGGTGGCCACAGCCCGGGTTCAGTCGGTAAGTGGATATCCCGCAACGGTAATTGTTGAACAGTACCGGGATTCATGATTTGTCCTTGAGCCATTGTTGCATGGCTTGTTGGGGTCGGTTGAGGCCTTGTTTTACCTGACTCACCCAGTCCTGGCTGGTGCTTATGGGCAGTATCGGTACACCGGCATGAATAATAATATCCAGCAATTGTTGCTGTTGATAAGCTTGTTGTTGGGCCAGTTGTGTGCGTGTTTTACGGTTACGGATATTAATGATTCGGTTACCCTGGTCGTTGTGAACACCGTATAAAGCAGGCGGTGGTGTTTGTTGTTCAAACGGATCGCTGACGTAGACCGCCAACACATCATTGTGTTTTCGCAATTGCACCAAATGCTTTTTACAGTGCACCCCCAAATCAAAAAAATCGCTGAGGATAAGCACCAAACTGCCGGGCCGTAAAATACTGCGTAATTGTTTTAAAGCCAAATCTAAGGGTACCTGTGCGGCGGCGGCATGATCGGCTTTCACCAGTTGTTGAATTACCGCCATCATACCGCGTTTACCGGCTGTGGCTTTGAGGATGTCTATACCACCATAACCATAGGTCATAATACCCACTCGGTCGCCTTGCTGAACTGCTGACCAGCCTAAAGCGGCCGCAATTTGGGCCGCAATCACGGATTTAAATTGGCCTCGTGTGGCAAAACGCATACTTTGGTTACAATCCACCAACAAATAAATGGGGCGCTCCCGTTCTTCCTGAAACAGTTTTGTGTGCGCAATGCCGGTGCGGGCAGTGACCCGCCAGTCCATGTTACGAATGTCATCACCGGCTTGGTAAGCCCGTGATTCCTGGTAATCCATGCCACGGCCCCGAAAGCGGGAATCATGCAGCCCTGAAATGGCTGAAGTGGCTTTTTTTATGGCAGTTAAATTAAATAATCGCACATGCCGCCGGGTGTTGACCAAGGTTTTGGCCAGTACCTGTGTTTTGTTCGTTATTGTGTCAGCAATCTCCGCAGTCATCGAATTAAGGCAAGGGCACTTTTTGTAATAATTGATCCACCACTTGATCCACGTTCAGACCTTCCGCTTCGGCCTCAAATGTCAGAATAATGCGATGTCTGAGAACATCGTGAATGACATTATGAATGTCTTCGGGCAACAGGTGATCACGGCCGTATAAGAATGCGTGCGCTCGGGCGCATCGGTCTAAGGCTATGGTGGCACGTGGCGAACCACCAAAAGCAATTTGTTCAGCCAACTTTGAATCGTAACGGGCGGCATCCCGGGTGGCCAGAATTAATGCCACCAAATAAGCTTGTAAATTTTCTGCCACATAGATATCCAACACCGCCTGTTGCGCTGCGAACACGGTTTGTTGTGACAATTGTGGCGGTTTTTCAGATGTTTGGGTATATTCTCGACGGCTTTGCTGTTGTGCCAGCTTAAGGATATCCATTTCCGTGGATGCTTCGGGATAATCAATGGTGACATGCATTAAAAACCGATCTAATTGTGCTTCCGGTAGAGGGTAGGTGCCTTCTTGTTCAATTGGGTTCTGGGTGGCCATCACCAAAAATAATTCAGGTAAGTTATAAGTGGTTTTACCGACGGTTATTTGTTGTTCACCCATGGCTTCGAGTAACGCCGATTGGACCTTGGCCGGCGCCCGATTAACCTCATCAGCCAATACCAAGTTATGAAACAGAGGGCCTTTTTGGAATTCAAAACTGGCGGTTTCGGCATGATAAACATCCGTACCGGTTAAATCAGCCGGTAATAAATCAGGGGTAAACTGAATGCGATGAAAATCACCTTCAATACATTCAGAGAGCACTTTAATGGCGGTGGTCTTAGCCAGCCCAGGCGCACCTTCCACCAATAAATGACCGTGTGACAGCAAGGCCATCAATAAACGATCAACCAATTTTTGCTGACCTAAAATTTGGGTACTGATGTGGCTGCGTGTTTGTTGAAAAGCGTGGCTAAGTTGTTCGATTGTTTGATCCATGGTTTTCCCGTAATTTTTTTACCGATTTTGACCCTGTGGGGTTTTATAAGTTCATTGATAATGTGGTCTGCTCAACCGTGCCTAAATTATAGTCAGAATTGTGGTCGCTTGATAGGCTTGCACCATCCTTTATTAAATTATCACCACCGTTTCGCTGGTATTGGTATTAATTAAGGGCAGGTAGTGTTGTTCAAGGGGCGCGCGTTTGATTTTTAAGGTGGGTGTTAATAGTCCGCTTTGTGGTGTCCACGGGTCGTTACAAATAAAAATATGACTCATCCGTTGGTGAGATTCTAATTGTTGATTGATTTCAGGCAGCTGTTGTTGGCATATTTTTTTAAAAGCTGTGGGGTTGTCATGGTATTTGCTTTCTGCCACAGTGACCAGTAAAAAAGGTTGTCTGTGACCGGCACCCATGAGAATTACTTGGTCAATCTGGAGTTTCGATTGACACATGAGCTCGATGGTGGCCGGTGCAATGTATTGCCCCTTGGTGGTTTTGAATATGTCTTTACTGCGCCCGACAATGGCCAAAAAACCCGCCTCATCAATGTCTCCCAAATCACCGGTGTGTAACCAGCCATCTTCATCAATGGTTTGTGCAGTTAGTTCGGGTTGTTTATAGTAACCGGCCATCAGCGCGGGATTGCGCAATAGTATTTCACCTTCAGCACTTAGTTTACACTCGCAACCGGGAATCAGTTGACCGACCCGGCCAATACAATCCTGTTCCTGTTTGACCATATGCGATAAGCCACAGGTTTCAGATAAGCCATAAGCTTCATTTAGTTTTAAACCGATGCGTTTAAACCATAGCAACACATCGGTGTCCATCGCCGCCGCGGCACATATGGCAAACCGAACCTCTGAAAAGCCCAATTGTTTGCGCAGTAATTTTGCGACATACCTGTTCAACAAGGGTGTGGCCAGCAGCACATTTAAAACCGCCGGTCCGCCTAATTTTTGTGTTACCGCTTGTTTGATTTTGGTCCAAATTCGAGGCACCCCAAAAAAGACTGTGGGCCTGGCTGCTTTGACGTCCTCGGTGAAGGTATCCAATGAATGGATAAAAAACACCTGAGCACCGTAAAACACAGAAGCAAAACCAATGGCCATACGTTCGGCCACATGTGCCATGGGTAAATAAGACACAAATCGATCGTCGGGTGTTACCACAATAATCGATTTGATTAATTCCAATGCGGCATTAACAGCTCGGTATGGAATCATCACACCTTTCGGGTCACCGGTGGTGCCTGAGGTGTAAATAATACTGATTAAATCATCGGCCTTAACGGTTGCCGGTTTGCTGATGGGATGATGCTTATCCACCAGATCTTGCCAATAGGGCATTTTTGGGTGTTTTTGATAGATGCTGATTTTTGTGATTTGCTCGGGTAATTGCGGCAGTGTGTCATCGGCATCGAGCAATTTACCGACAAACAAGGCTTTTGATGCAGAATGCGATAACACCTTTTTGATGGTGCTTAAGGATGCGGTCGGATAAATGGGTATGGTGATATGGCCGGCCATTTGTATGGCCAAATCAGCCATCAGCCAATGGCCGCAATTTAACGATAAAATGGCAATGTGACTTCTTGGCGGAAACTGGCTCAGGTGTTGTGCCATGCGTGACACTTCATCATATACCTCAAACCAGGTGTAACGCATGACACCCTTGGCCGTAGGCTGGGTTAAGTAAGTGCGCCTGGGTGTTTTGTGCGCCCAATGATGCAACATGGACACCGGCGTTTTGAAGTCCTGATTTGTCATATGTTGACTTTATCATATTGACTTATCGGGTTGGGTGTAAAAATATTCGGAAATTTCTTTTTACAGTTGATACAGGTCAAAAACACCCCCATTAATGAGACAGCTTTTTGATAAGCATGTTATTATGGATTTTTTTAAACATCAACCTTGTAATTGTCATGTACAGTCTCACCAGCGAACCCTTTAAACTTGAACGCGATGTGGAAGCCATCACGGTGCCTACCGGCGACACCATTGATTTGCCAGCCGGTGTGGTGGGTTATATCACCCAGGCCTTAGGTGGTAGTTTTACGGTGTTTGTGGATGGCAGCATGTTTATGATATTGGGTCATAATGCCGATGCCTTAGGTCGTGAGCCTTTACCGAGGCCTCAGTTGCCGGAAAATGCCTCATTTAAGGATGTTGAAGAGGCCGTGTGGGCACAATTACAAAATGTCTATGACCCCGAAATACCGGTGAGTATAGTCGAACTGGGTCTGGTTTATAAATGTGAATTAAGTAAACTTGATGATGGCTATCAAGTGGATATCGACATGACCCTCACCGCTCCAGGTTGTGGCATGGGTGAAGTGATTGTGTCTGATGCCCGTGAAAAAATAAAATTAATTCCCGAGATTAAGACCATACATTGCCAAATCGTGTTTGATCCACCCTGGGATCAAAGCATGATGTCGGAAGAAGCCAAACTTGAAACCGGCATGCTATAAGGCAGCAAAGACCAGTTAAAGTGTATATTCATACTATTTAACTAAGACACTGGAAAAATTCTGGAAAGCTATGTTTTATTGAGTTTTAAAGCAATTTCCAGAAAACTCATTTTAACAAAGAATATTATAAAAAAACATGCTCTGGAAAGCTGATTTTCCAGAATTTGATGCCAATAATGGGTTTATTCTTATTGATCAATAATCAACTAATTTATATGAAATAGTGTTAATGCTAAGACCATAATGCTTTTAGGTTCACATCATCGCTATCAGGTTGTTTGTCTTTTTTCAGAATATCAATTTGCAATAGCATTGGTAGATCAAAAGATGTGCCAGTTACAACACATGCCCCTTTTGAAAGGCTTGGGATTAGGTTTCGGGAAACGTGATCAAGAGAGCTGATTGTATTATCCAATAAAAATAGATCCCTATCGTTTACAAGCCGGTGAATAAAAAAATTATGGATTTGAGAAATTATTGTTGGTGATATATCGGCTGGCCGCTGGCTGGCCAAAGTCAAAAATACTCCGAACTTTCTACCTTCCTTAATTATTTCTTCAAATAATTCCAATCGGTAATCTTTCCAGCTTTCGGCTTCTCTTTTTGATTTTTGAGATAGTATATTATGAGCCTCATCAACTACAAAATGTAATGTTTTGTTAATAGGTGACTTCACAATATCTTTGTGCTGGTGATAAAAATGTTTAACTATTAATAGTGGTAATACCTTTTTCATTTCCTGATTGCATCTTTTTAATGAGATGATTGTTAGCAATTTATCTGAAGGATCTCTCTCTTCCATTTTTAAAACTTTTCTTAAATCATAAAGAGATGATTCAACTCTTTTTAATAAAGGTTGTATATGTTCATACTGTACATAACCATATAAGAGATCCTTAGTTAATTGTAAGTTTGCACGCAACATCAATTCATCAAATTGATCAAGGTCATTAATATTTGTATTGTCAACTAAAGGCTTAATATGCATTAAGTATTTAGCACCATCTGAATCAAAATATATTTGAGGTGAATCAATGTAGAAATTATTCCTTGTCCCATTCCAGTTTATAGTCTTAAGTATTTCTGATAGCTCATCATTTTTTGTTATTTTGGATATATGCCTTACAAGATCTAAGGTATCTGGTTTAGGGTATGCAGCGCAGAATACATCACGGATAGTTGCTTTTATGTAATTAAGTAAACTTTCAGAATTATTAATAAAATTTGAGCGCCCGTTTATCATCCTTTTAATAAATGGACGTTGAGTAATAGGAGTAGCTTGGAATAAGATACTCAATGTTTCTAAATTCCAAAATTCCGTTAATGAAAGTGGAAATTTATCACCATCTTTTTTTCTGGTGTCTAGTTTTAAGATAGTTTTATGTTTTTCAGTGATTAGTTGATCTGAAGTATATTCGCCATTAAAGTCAAGTAATATAAAATTACTCTTGTCTTTCATACTGTCTTTTTTATTTTCAAATAGAACGGTAAATAACTTAGCTAACGTATTTGACTTTCCGCTTCCTGTGTTACCAAAAATTCCAATATGAGTATTAAATATCCTGTGCCATGATAGTGAAATAGGAATGTCTTCTTTTAGCATATTGCCAATAACGAAATCTTGCTCAGAATCCTGGCTGTATATTTCAGATATTTTTGATTCTGGAAGTAGGTAAGCAGAATCTTTAATCATGGGTAAAAACTTAATACCTTCATAAAATTTGTCATTTTCAAAATAACCAATCGGTTTAGCTTCTACTTTTCGTATATATTGAGTTTTGGAACCATCTTCCTCAAACTTTCTCTCATCCAAATATTCACCTTCAATTAAACAGATAATATCTCGAAATCCACGCTGAATTGATACATGCTCTCTAATTGATAGGCCTTTATACTTAGTTCCTTCGTAGTAAAGGGTGTCTTGATTTGAATTTTCAAATACTTTGAGTGTTATCTTAATGCCTTGAACGGCAATAACTTCACCAACTTCAAATTTCATTTGATGATTCATCACTTGTTCTTTGCTCTTCCTTATCAATAGTTGAGAAGAAAACTTGATTATTAAAAGCATCAAAATTAAGACAATCATCAACTGTTATTAGCTGAACATTTTTAAATTGATTGAAATGATTGGATACAGTTTTCTTGTCAACTTCATTAAAACAACAGATAAATACTTGTAGTTTTGGGTTTGATAAAGATCTTTTAATTAAATTTCTTATATGTTCATCTGCAAAGGAAAAACCGAAAGAAATTAATACAGGATTTGGTTTTTCAAGCTCGTAACTCAATAGTCTTAACATCTGGTAGTAGTGTTCTTCAAAAACCGTTTCATGAAACTTCCATTTTGTTGGATTTACAATTGGGATTCTGTTGTAAGCATCCCAAAATGCATTTTGATCTTTATTAACCAGATTTATATCCGGAATATCATCTATTGTCTTAGAGCTGTCATTCAAACAAGTAGAAAATTCCTCTAAGTCCGGGAATAAGTCTTCATTAATATAACAACTTTTGTTCTGAGATTTTGAATAGTTTACTGATATTGAGTCATCAGTTAGCGACCAATAGATAGAGCCATGCAAATGAACCAAATTAATTTGTGGGATATCCGATTGATGCCGTTCAAAAACACCTGTGTCACAAGTAAATCTGCTGAAGTTTTTTGCATGCAAATAACGTTTAAGAAAACCATTTGTTCCGTCATTTATCACAAATTCCATGTCGCCTGTTTCTAAAATATTATCAGCAGCATTTACAATGCAACCATCATAATTTGTTGTAAATATATTACATCGTTTATTAAATTTTTTTCTGCGTTGGAGAACTTCCAAAATAGATCTAATTAGTTGTTGATAATTCGCCATTACCTTTACTTCATCCTTGTTACCTAACAGCTCAATATACTCATAGTCTTCCTCCAAAGCTGGTTTTATACAAACCTTGTAATAGTACATAAATAACAAGGTTTTTAACTTATGGTTGTTTTCAACATCAAAATGTCTTGCCAGCGTTTCAATAGTCTGTTTATTTCCTGATTCATCCATAATACTTAATTCAAGGGTCGGGAAGAGACCATGCGATGCACCTGAACCAATTAAAAAATTTAAATTTTTATTGTATATATCGTTAATGTTTATTATTGCTTTATTGTTCATAGTGATTAGGCTTTAAAGTATTTAGAATATATTAAATATAGCGTTTTATTATTTAACAACTTTAACACCATATTCTCTGAGTTCACCATCAGGACTTATGTAGCGATACAGTGTTTGCCTAGAAACACCTAATTCTCTGCATAGCTCTGAAACATTGGTATTTTTATTTTGCATTGTCACTTGAGCAAATTTTACCTGATTCTTTGTTAACTGAAACTTACGCCCACCTTTTTTCCCACGTGCCCTTGCAGCTTTTAGACCCACCATTGTTCTTTCTTTAATTAATTCTCGCTCGAATTCAGCAAGAGATGCAAATATTCCAAATACCAACTTTCCTGAAGGTGTGCTCGTATCAATGTCTGCTCCTTGGCCAGTTAGTACTTTAAATCCGATTTCATTTTCTGAAAGAGAATGAACAGTATTAACAAGATGTTTTAAGTTCCTTCCCAACCTATCAAGTTTCCACACAATTAGAGTGTCATTTTTACGGAGTGCCTTAAGACATGAATCTAATCCGGGTCTATTATCATTTTTTCCAGATACTTGATCTGAGTAAATATTACTTTCACTCACGCCAGCTTCTTTTAGTGCGTCTATTTGAAGATCAAGCTGTTGTGAGCCATCAGCTTTAGATATCCTTGCATAACCAATTTTCATATTGTCTCTCAAACGATCGTTTATGGAACACTCTTGAAAGCTATGTATAGCCGGTAAAAACCTGTAACATATCTCATGTATTATACTAAGTCACACAAACCTTATTGGTTTTATTTTGAGCGGCAATCTGTTTAATTGGTAATTGAAACTTAATGTTATTTGCTTGCCTAGAATAATTTAAAAACTCTGACTATGCCTCAGCAGTATAAGAAGCCACTAGATTATTTTTCCAAAACTCAGCTGGGCACTCAGTAAATCCCTCATCATCTCCGTCGTGGATTAATTCATAAAAGATCTTACTTAATTCGGACCTTGGCAAACATTCATTTCTTTTTGAATGTCTAATTTGGGAATTGTCTCTGATTGCAAGCTCTCCCAAATTGAGCAATCTATCCGAAACCGTGCTTCCATAATTATTACCTGAGTTAGAACGAGTGATAAACAAATAATCCTCATCGACAGCTTTATCGATAATGCTGCAAATATCTGATACAGCTAAACTGGCAATCAATTGACTAAGAAATAGATGTGTTTTATTACCGAATTTAAATTCATAGTTCAACTTAGAACACTTATGCAACAAATAACTCAATGCTTCATTGAACGCAAGATTCATTGTAAATGAAATAACTTTCCTTCTCTCCTCGTTAGATGTTGGAAAGTAATTTGTTAAGTCTTTAAATATCAACGTATAACAACTGGCAACACTTAATTTTTCTTCATCTTTATCAGAAATATTAACAAGCCACTTAACAGCAGCAATATCAAAACCAACACATTTGTTATCCTCAAATTCAAATGCATCAGTATTTGAGTTAGGATCTACCAGAATAATGTTTTTTGAATTAAGGCAATCCATTATATTCCTATCCATATATCTACTAGGTGATAAAAGCTTGCCAGAAGGAATTTCAGTTAGCGGCAATATACTATCAAATGATTCATCTGTGAGAACTCTAAAAATTGCTAAAAGATAAAGCTTGTGGGTATAGCTCAATTCCTCAATATCAACGGGCTTTTTGTCTTCTATACAATATTTGGCCTCGATTAGTTTAATTTTATCATCGGCTGAAAGTTTTTGAGCTTTTTGCTTGGCCATGTCTAGTCCCCACAGTTATTAAGTTGTATAGAAACCCGAAATATCCTAAATCGGGATATTGTCAATTATAGTCTAAAGTCCCTGCTTATGAAAAAAAGTATCTGGGATGACTCATACATAAAGCTGAGAGAGGCGTTAAAAGACATCAGGCTTCGCGCCGACTTAACTCAAATTCAACTCTCAGAGGCTTTGGGGAAACCACAGAGTTATGTGTCTAAGTATGAGATTGGTGACCGCAATCTTGATTTTATTGAAGTTATAAATGTGTGCAATGCATGCAATATAAAACCAGAAGATTTTGTGTCTAAATTTACAAGCTCAAATACAAATAAAAGATAGTATCGAT
>QQUO01000005.1 GCA_008501575.1 Pseudomonadota bacterium | reverse complement strand
GTTATGTGGCGGCCATGACATCGATTGAGATGGGTTTAGGGGCAGTGGGCTTGTATTACTTTGGTCGTCAAAAGTTTCTCCAAATAGGGCGTTTTAAATCGGCGTTGATGTTTTCTGTTCTGTTGTTGGCGCTTAATGGTCGACTAATTCGTCAGCCTTTGATGGATTTTGTGATTGGTAATCCCTGGCATGTGGCTTTGGTACAAAATGCCTTTAACTGGCTGTCCTGGATTTTAATGGCGTTTATTGTTGTCTATGGTTATGAATATGTGGTGACTTTAACCGATAAAAAGCCACTTAAATGACAATCGATACTATGCCAATTATTCCCAAAATAATTCTAATTCTTAGTACAGTTAGTGCCTATTTAATCCTGTTTGTGGGTTATTATTATGGGATGCAATATCTTTGGAGTGCGACTGGTCATTACTTAAAAAATGAGTTACTTGAAGGCGTTGCGATGTCAGTGATGTATGCATTTTGGCCGGTGGCTTTGAATGTCGGGCTATTAACTTACTGCAAATGTGAAATGCCGGTTTGGTTAATTCGTGCGTCTATTGTTGTTTTTTTCTTATGGCTGATTTTGTTGTTAGGCTCTTTTTTTTAAAATGTCATGAAAATTTCTATGAATAAAATAGTTATCATCGCTTTATGCTTATTGAGTATGGCGGTTTATGGCCAGGGTTTTCATCAGAATTTAGTTGAGGCAGCCATTGAGCGAACCCATCATTTGGTGCGTTATGATGGTGCTTATAGGTCGATTGCTTACCCGGGTGGTGATGTGCCGGCTGATATTGGGGTGTGTACCGATGTGGTGATTCGCAGTTACCGTGCTTTGGGGGTGGATTTGCAGGTTCTGGTGCATGAGGATATGAAAGCTCATTTTGATGCCTATCCATCCAATCGAATCTGGGGTTTAACGAAAACTGATCGGAATATTGACCACCGCCGGGTGCCGAATTTGCAGACCTTTTTGACACGGCATGGCGAATCTTTGCCGATTTCCCAATCAGCAGATGATTATCTACCGGGTGATTTAGTTACTTGGATGTTGCCGGGTAACTTACCGCATATCGGTATCGTAACGGATCAGCGGTCTGCCAGCTCAGGACGGCCGTTGATTGTGCATAATATCGGTGCAGGGCCGCAATTAGAAGATATTTTGTTCAGCTATTCAATCACCGGGCATTACCGTTTTGAGCCCGCTGATGAATAACACTATTAAAGAATCTGATGCCAAGACAAAAAATCATGTGAATGACCTAAAAGGTCTGAATCAATTGGCGCAAGAAGGCATTCTCGGGGTGGTTGATGTGGTTGATTCTGTGCATCAAAGTGTCTTGAATTTAGGCGGTACGTTAAGTCAAAGTAAACAAACAAACGGCCTCACCGGTTTTATCTATCGCAGTATTCGGGCCACCACGCGACTATCTTACCGCACCATTAATTTCGCCTTGAGTCGATTTACGCCGTTACTGCCTGATGTTCTACTGACAAAACGTCGAGACCACTGGGTTGCTGTGTTAAACGGCATCATTGGCGATCATTTAGCCGCCACTGATAATCCCTTAGCACTTGAGATGACCTTGGTGTATCAAGACCAGGAAATTTCTATCCAGCAGGCGGCGATTCTGTGGTCAAACCCAAATGTTAAGCCTTTATTACTGATCCATGGTTTGTGTCTGAATGCCCAATCGTGGCAGCAAAAAGACCATAACCATGGTCAAGCGCTTGCCAAGGGTGGCCAATATTTACCGATTTATCTGAATTACAACAGTGGTCTGGCAATCGCGGATAACGGTCTAAAATTGGCACAATTAATGTTTGAGTTGAATACTTTGTTAGCTGAGCAGCAAAAAATTAATGTGTTGGCTTTTAGTATGGGAGGCCTGATTGTTCGCAGTGCCTTACAATTGGCAGAGAAAGATAAGAATTTATGGCCACATCGGATTGAAAAACTGGTGTTTTTAGGCACGCCGCATCAAGGGGCCTTGTTAGAAAAAACCGGCCATTTGATGGAATACATCTTGAAAATAAGCCCCTACAGTGCGCCTTTTGTACAATTAACACAAATTCGCAGTCAGGGTATTAAAGATTTACGTAAAGGACGTATTCATGATGATGGTCAGTCGGTTCGGTTACCCAGACACATTAAAAGTTATGCCATTGCTGGTACCGCAAAAGATGATAAAGCCCCCCATAAGAAAATGGTGGGAGATGGTCTGGTGACCGTGAATTCAGCGCTGGGTCGTCACCCTAAGAAATCCCGGCATACAGGCATCCCAAAGAAACACCAGTTCACGGTTTTTCATGTGTCTCACTTAGGGTTGTTGTCCAGTAAAGAAGTGTATGACCATTTAGAAAAAATCTTTGTCGATTAACGCTTCAGTACAATTCAGACTAATATATTAGGCACCTGCAAGAGCTGCGGTTGCAGTCATTTAATTCGGTTTATAGCCCCTTATTAAACGCTTTTCATGGTGCGTGATGTAATCGCCGCCAATAAGCTGATAAAAGCAAAAAACAGCAAAGCCACCGGAATGGCCAGTTGTGATAATAAGGCGCTGATAACGCCGACCACCAGCAGCAGAACCCCCATAATGGTGTTGCTGACGGTGACATAGGTGGTGCGTTGGTTGCCTTCGGCTAAATCAACCACATAGGTTTTGCGGGCTAAACGTACGCCCTGGTGCGTTACCGACAGGGCAAAAAACAGAAAACCATAGAGATAGGCATGGCTGGCTTCCGGTAACCAATTAACGCCCGCGGCTACCAGGCAAATAACCGTGGTTATAACGGCAGTGTAGGTCATCAC
>QQUO01000064.1 GCA_008501575.1 Pseudomonadota bacterium | reverse complement strand
CGAAAAAAGCTGAAAAAACCGAAAAAGCCGAAAACGAGGTCAATTACTAATGATTGAACTCAAATGCAAGCAGGGTTCACCGGAATGGTTCGAAGCACGTCGGGCCATTCCCACATCATCCTGCTTTTCCCAAATCCTAACCGCCGCCGGCACCCTGTCCAGTTCATGGCCTAATTACATGAATAAATTGCTGGCCGAGTACATCGACCCGAAAGTATCGGTTAAAGAGCGCGTTTACACAAAAGCCATGGCCAGAGGCAACGAAATGGAACCGGCCGCCCGGGAAGCCTACGAATTTATCACCGGCAACTCAGTGCGTGAAGTCGGCGGCCTATGGCTGGATGACACCATGCAGTCACTATGTTCACCGGACGGATTAATCGATGGACAGCCCAAAGGGCTCGAAATTAAATGCCCAAACCTGTCGACCCACATCGGCTACTGCCGCACCGGTAAACTGCCGACCATTTACACAATGCAAGTTCAAGCCGGCATGGCGTTCACTGATTACGAATCCTGGGATTTTATGTCCTACCATCCGGCTTACACCGAAATGATCATCACAGTCGGCCGTGATGAAAAACTAATCAGAACCATTAAAAAAACACTCGCCTTTTTCATTAAAGAACTAAACAAAGAAAAAGCCATCATCGACCAAACATTAAACCAAGGATTTTAACCATGACCACAGAATTACAGCTAAAAGTTAACCCAATCATCGAAAAGAACAACCTCGCCATTGTCGATAATGAAATCACAGAGTTTGTTAAAAACATGCGAACTGAATTGACAGATGATGAACATTTCATCGAAGCCAAAGAAGACATCAAAGATTTAAAAGCCATGGAAACGGCACTGGCGAACGAAAAAGAAAATATATTCAACACCGGTGACCTCCGCGCTATCAACGACAGCATCATTAGAATATCAGACCTATGCCGGGAAAACCGATTGAAATTAGAAAAGCTGGTGAAATCAGAAGAGCAACGCCGTAAAGACAAATTAGTTAACGATGCCTATGAAAAGGTCACCGACGCTAAATCAACCGCGAAACACGCAAAACACATCGAAATCCCGGACATCAGAGAATTTCGCGACCAGATAAAAAACAAACGAACCGACAAATCCATGCGTGAAGCCCTCGACAGATTTGTCGGCGTCCAGTTAACAGACATCAGCACCCAGTCAAAAGCAATTGGCGAAAAACTGGCCCGCATTAACGAACTAATTGACGGCCACGAATCACTGTTCGATATCGATTACTTAATGTCATTCGGCCCCGGCTACGAACAATACATAAAACTCCAAATCGACAGCTACAACCGCAAAATCGAAGCCGAAGCCGAAAAGAAAGCCGCCGAACAGCAACGCCAGGCACAACCACCGGCACCGGCACCAGAACCAACCCCGGAACCAACCCCACCGGCACCCAAACAATCGCCCTCAGCCGAAACCCACGACTACATAATCAGAATACACCTGAATGCAACCAAAGGCCAGGCAAAAAACACAGCCAAACAACTGGCCGCCACCTACGGCCGCCAAAACGTAAAACTAACCACCAAAGAGGTATAAGCATGAGAGGACTATTACCAAACGGAACCCCATTAAAGCCATCTAAGAACGACCCGGTTAAATGCACCTACCGCCAAAAACAAAAAGCAAAGATGAAAGCCGCCGGCTTCACCTCAAAAAAGGCTTATAAAAAATGGCTCAAAAAACAAAAAAATGGAGGTTCAAATGAGAAATAGACACATGCCAGCGAAGCCAATTTTTTCAGGAGATGATGCTTATCCGCAAACAATGCTAATGAATAATGAGAGTTGCAACGGTTTAACAAAACTTGAATATGCAGCTATACAAATTATGGCAGGCAACCAATCAATTCCCGGTACACATAACAGGCCAAAGACCGCGAGTTTTGACGCGGTTGAAAAAGCCAACGCACTTTTTGACGAATTAGAAAAACAGGAGAATAAATCATGATTTTATCTTTAATAGCACTTATTTCATTAATTGCCATGGGAATATTGGCCGCTACTCAATCGAGATGGAGGAGTGATTTACTTGAGGTTTTCGGTGAAATCTTTGCAATTGCTGGATTTTTTGGATTGACCGCGTATTCATTTTTGGTTGTATTTTGGGTTTCAGCACATCACAAGGCAGAAATTATTAATAAAGAATTCAACACAAATTACACCCAAGCCCAAGTCTTTTTCGCATCGGACGTTATCGACACTATTCAGCAAATCAAACGCCAAAGAATTGAAATCAATGGCGACCTTTTAAAGGAGAACGAATAATGAATGTATCGATGGATGGTTTTAGGTCTCGAATGCCATCAAACATAGACACTCTGAAAAATCTTGTTAATTACATTGTTAACGATCGCCATGTTTCTCATAACGAACTAACTGAAGCTATGAACGATGTTGTTTCAGACATGAATATTCTGTGTTGCTTTAGTTGCGATGATGACAAAACATTTAATGAAGTAAGTTATCTCGAAATAGATCAAATTCCAACGGAGGCAAATAATGTCTAAAGGCATAAATAAAGTCATCCTGGTGGGTCACCTTGGCCAAGACCCCGAAATTCGCTACACCCCGGCCGGCACCTGCGTCACCACCATATCACTGGCCACCAGTGAAATCTGGACGGACAAAAACGACCAAAAGCAGGAACGCACCGAATGGAACCGGGTCGTTTTCTGGAACCGTCTGGCAGAAGTCGCCGGTGACTACTTGAAAAAAGGGTCACAAGTATATGTCGAAGGGAAGTAAAGAAACAACAAATGGACAGATAAATAAGGCATCGACCGCTACACCA
>QQUO01000077.1 GCA_008501575.1 Pseudomonadota bacterium | reverse complement strand
ACAAAGCGATTATTTGTATTTTGTCAGTCCCTGGCATTCCGTGAGGCCGGATGATTTAGTGGCCGCTGCCAACCCGTACTTACAGGATCAGACGACAGAATTCTTGGCTTTTTTTATGGCCGCTAAAGCACAAATTTTACAGGGCATGTGGCCCTTGTGGAACCCATTTATTTTAACGGGTACGCCGCTTCTGGCTAACACCCAATCGGCTTTATTATTTCCCTTGAATTGGGGGCATTTTGTATTGCCCGCCGGTTGGGGGTTTACCGTCAGTGCTTTGTTAAAAGTTATTTTGGCACCGTGGTTTACCTATTTATTGGCTCGACGTTTAGGCCTCAAATATTCGGCGGCGATCATTGCCGGGGTGGCTTATGGTTTTTGTGCGTTTCATGTGTTTTGGTTAAACCACCCCCACAGTAATGTGACTTTGTTGATTCCTTTGTGTTTTTATGCCACTGAAAACCTAATACAGCGTCAAGGACTAAAAGAAGTGGCTTTGTTGGCATTGGTGACGGCCTTCACCTTGTTTGCGGGTCATGTGGAAATCGCATTATTTACCGCCATTGCTTGCGCCGTTTATATCCTGGTCCGGGCTTTGCAACAAGGCCGAATGAGTTGGCGATTATGTTGGCAATTTGGGGCTGCCTATTTGGCTTCGTTATTTTTAGCCGCGATTTTGATGCTGCCCTTTTTGGAATTCCTGACAGTGGCCGCGGTATGGGAAGAGCGCAGTACAGATTTGCTCTATACCATGCCAAAATCGGCCATGGTAACGGCTGTGTTTGCCGACTTATTTAGGGTGTCCGGTTGGATTGATGATTATTTGGGTTATCACATCAGTTCTTTGTATATTGGTGTTACGGCATTACCCTTAATAATCATGGCCGTAATCAAAGGTGGTCGTCAGATGTTGCCGTGGTTGCTGGTGCTGGTGGTTACTTTGATGTTGGCCTTTGATATCGGGCCACTTTATGATGTGTTTAAACACTTACCGGTGATGGGGCATTTACCCATGTTTTATTGGGCGGCTCTGATTGCTTTTTCAGGCAGTATGCTGGCTGCAGTTGGATGGCAATGCAGTTTGCAACATAAAATTAAGATGGTTCATATGGTGCCGGTCAGTTTACTGTTATTGGTATTGGTTTGGGCAGTTGCTTTTTTGTGGCAAGGTGTGGATTACCCGGGCGCAATCGCGAACTTAGAAAATCTAAAAGAGGCATTACAAAGGCGTGCATGGATGATTACGTTGGTGCTTATTGTAGTGGCCGTGATGATGTTTGTGGCCCGCTCCAAGGCGCGCTCGACTTCGGTCCTTATGGTTGTTGTACTGTTTGCCGATCTTTGGTGGTTTAACCAGGGCTGGAATCCAACAGTGACGGCCAAACATGTGTTCCCCACTGAAACACCCCCATCAGTACAATATTTACAGCAACAACCCGGACCGTACCGCATTTTGGGTTTGGATCACATCTTAAAACCCAGTACCAATATGCTGGTTGGGTTGGATGAAGTGCGGGGTTATGATGTGCCGGTGAATCAGCGTTATCATCGATTTTTTAAACAGGCATTGACCGGTACGGTAAACTATTGGGTGTATGAAAAAACCTCACTGCAAGCAGGTATTCTCCCGTATCTAAATCTCCAAAATGTACGCTATATTTTGGCTAAAAATTCGCTGGATGACTCATTAAACTTACCGCTGGTTTATGATAATGAAGTTAAAATTTATGCCAATCCGGATGCGGAACAGCGTTTATTTTATCGTTCAAAAGCACTATTTGTACAGTCGGCGGATGTAGCTTTAACGCAGTTATTAGCGCAACCGGAGCAATTAAGTGAACAGGTTATTATTGAATCTGAGCCTGTGAACATGCCTCAATTGGACAACAAAAACAGGGCGCAATTATCCGTTGAGATGGTGGCACGCAATGCCCAAAAATTAACCGCTGAGGTGACCATGCCGGCTGCCGGCTGGCTCGTTCATGCCGCGGCTTATTATCCAGGATGGCGCGCCTATGTGGATAATGAACCGGTAACCATTTTTGCCGCCAATTACACCCAACAAGCCATTTATTTGCCGGCAGGAAAACACCGGGTTCGCTTTCGTTATGAGCCATTGAGCTTTAAAATAGGTGCTTTACTCAGTTTGCTGTCTTTTATGGGCGTATTATGGATTCTAATCAAGCACAAAAAATAGTCATCGTAATGCCGGCTTATCATGCCGAAAAAACCCTGAAAGATACGGTTGCGGGCATTCCACAAGGTTGTTATGACGAGATCATCCTGGTCGATGATTGTTCCACTGATAACACTGTTGAAACAGCCCGGGAATTGGGTTTAACCGTGTTTACCCATGATGTTAATAAGGGTTATGGCGGCAATCAAAAGTTGTGTTATCAAGAAGCCTTAAAAGCCGGTGCTGATGTGGTGGTGATGTTGCATCCAGATAATCAATATGATCCACAATTAATCCCTTACTTTACCGGTTTTGTTGAGAAAGGTGTTTGTGACTTTATGCTGGGTGCCCGTATTCGTACCCGTAAAGAAGCTTTGCACGGCGGTATGCCTTTATATAAATACCTGAGTAACCGAATGCTAACCTTATTAATGAATGTGGTGTTGGGGCAAAATTTAGCGGAGGGGCATTCAGGCTTTCGCGTGTATCACCGCCGGGTATTAGAAGCCATCCCGTTTAATGATAATTCCGATAACTTTTCATTCGATGCCGAGCTCATTACACAGGCGGTCTATCATGGCTTTAACCTCGGTGATGCGCCGATGCCGGTTCGATATTTTCCGGAGGCCTCCAGCATCAGCTGTAAAGACAAC
>QQUO01000252.1 GCA_008501575.1 Pseudomonadota bacterium | reverse complement strand
GCCACACTTTACTGATAAATTCCCGCAGAACAGCTATTATGTGGGCATGATACTTAAGGCCCTTCCTCAAGCTAAAATTATCATCATGAAACGCCATCCAATTGCTGTTTGTTACGCCGTTTACAAACAGCTGTTTAACGAGGACTCCTATCTTTACTCCTATGACCTGGAAGAGATGGCTGACTATTATATTGAACATGACAAATTGTTAAGCCATTGGCAAAATATCGGGGATGACCGTGTCATAACAGTTTACTATGAAGACCTGGTGAAGGATTTAGAAAGCCAGGCCCGTACAATATTGTCTTTTCTGGGCCTGTCCTGGCAAGAGCAATGTCTGGCATTTCATAAAAACAAGCAAGCTGCGGCCACTGCCAGCGCCAGTCAGGTTCGCCAAAAACTTTACACCGATTCGGTGGCCATGTGGCAAAATTATGAAACCGAATTACAACCACTGATTACTAAACTCAAAGCGGCCGGTTGTTTAGACCAACGACAACACTGCTGATTGCCACAATTTGGCAACCATTTAATAACCGGGGACTAACCGATGATGACCGACCAACAAAAAGGCTTTGCTGCTGCCGTATTTTGTTTTACCTTTTGGGGTTTTGTACCGATATTTTTTAAGTTTCTGCAGCATGTGCCGGCGCTGACCATTATTGCCCATCGGGTGGTTTGGGGCGGGTTGTTTTTGATATTGTTTTTAAAGATTCGTGAACGCAGATTACTGCCTGCTCTAAAATTATCAGTCAAGCAGTTTTTTGGGTTACTGTTGAGTGGCGCTTTGGTGGTGGCTAATTGGCTGATTTTCGTGTGGGCAGTCACCCATGATCAAATCCTGGCCACTTCATTGGGGTATTTTATAAACCCTCTGGTTAATGTTTTTCTGGGATTGCTGTTTTTGGGCGAACGCTTAAACAAATGGCAAAGCCTGAGCTTACTTTTAGCTTGTGCTTCGACCATTTATTTAGGTATTTATTTAGGCCAGGCACCTTGGGTTTCACTGGCACTGGCCCTGACATTCGGCTTTTATGGACTGGTTCGTAAAAAACTGGATATCCGGCCCTTAATCGGCTTATTCTGGGAAACTGCCATTTGGACTTTGCCGTCACTTATTTATTTGCTGGTGGTGCATCAGCAGGTTGATCACAGCTTTAGCAACATGACCTGGGTGTTTTTGGTGCTGGCCGGTCTGGTCACCGTGTTGCCGTTAATCGGTTTCAACTATGCCGCCAAAAAACTGACCCTGGTGATTATCGGCTTTATGCAATACATTGCGCCGAGCATTAGTTTTCTGATTGCGGTACTTTTATATGGTGAGGATTTCACTTTTGGCCATCGCATGGCATTTACCGGGATTTGGTTGGCACTGATTTTAATCAGTTGGCGGCCACTTTATCTATTTATGCAACAACGCTCAAAAGCGCGGGCACTGGCAAAACGGCACCACATTCAGTAAGCTATCAGCACGCGAGGCGGCCACCCTATTACCAAATGGATTATCCGAACAAGGCGGATAATGTCGCTGTTTGATTAGGTCAATTTCTATTATGAGGAATCACAATGTCTGAACAACGTAAAAAAGTCACTTTCCAAGGCAGTCAAGGCGAACTGGTGGGTTTACTGACCGTGCCCGATAATCCCAAAGCTTACGTTTTGTTTGCCCATTGCTTTACTTGCGGCAAAGACGTTAAGGCGGCCTCTTATATTTCCCGGGCTTTAAGTGATTTGGGCTTTGCCGTACTGCGCTTTGACTTCACCGGTCTGGGTGGTTCAGACGGTGATTTTGCCAACACCAATTTCAGCTCCAATGTACAAGACATTATTGCCGCGGCTGACTTTTTACGGGATAAATACCAGGCCCCACAAGTGCTGATAGGGCATTCTTTTGGTGGTACTGCCGTACTCAGGGCCGCGGCCAAAATACCTGAGGCCGAAGCCCTGGTTACCATTGCCGCACCCGCTGAAGCCCATCACATCGCTCATTTAATTGACCATAAAATTCCCGAAATTGAAGCTCAGGGCTCAGCCCAGGTGAACATAAGTGGTCGCCCATTTAACATTAAAAAGCAGTTCATAGCGGACTGGGAAAAACATGGCACCGAACACATCGGTCAATTGAAAAAAGCCCTGCTGGTGATGCATTCACCCACCGATACGGTGGTTTCTATTGATGAGGCCGGGAAAATTTTTACAGCCGCCATGCACCCCAAAAGCTTCTTTAGCTTAGATGGCGCTGACCATTTATTATCACGCCAGGAAGATGCCAATTACGCCGCCGGTGTTATTAGCGGCTTTGTGGCTAAATTTATTGGTGAAACAGCCGCCAAACCCAAACCAACCACAGCCGTACAAGGCAATCAGGATTTATCGCCGGGTCAAGTGCAGGTACAGGAAGACAATCACAAATTCACCTGTCGGGTAGCAACCGATAGCCACAGCTGGCTGGCGGATGAACCGAAAAAAGTCGGCGGCGATGATCGTGGTCCGGATCCTTATGCACATATACTGGCGGCATTGGGCGCCTGTACAGTGATGACCATGCGGATGTATGCCAACCGCAAAAAATGGCCGCTTGAAGACAGCATCGTGACTTTACAACACAGCCGTGAACATGCCGAAGATTGTCAGGATTGTGACAATAAAAATGCTCAAATTGATGTCATCAACCGGCAAATCAAGATTATCGGCGATGACTTAGATGATGAGCAGCGCGCACGACTGATGGAAATTGCCGACCGCTGTCCGGTGCACCGAACTTTGCACAATAAAATTGATATTCGTTCGGAGGCGGTTTAGATAGATAAGTCTTAATTACGAAAAGCTTCGCTTTTGTTCACTCGCCTACATGGATGTAGGTGTATCGCGTTAGATTGGACTCGGTAGCGGTTCGTGAACTGGGCATCCGGGTGGCCTACA
This sequence comes from Pseudomonadota bacterium, assembly GCA_008501575.1. Taxonomy (GTDB): domain Bacteria; phylum Pseudomonadota; class Gammaproteobacteria; order Xanthomonadales; family Marinicellaceae; genus Marinicella. The sequence continues at coordinate 8,358 of QQUO01000252.1, read as the reverse complement.
GGACGTAGGTCTGTCACGTTAAAATGGATAAGGTAGTGACCAAGCCCGAATGCGTCGCGGTAAATAATTTAAATTTAAAAATTCGCGACGTCTTCGGGCACCGACCCGGAGATCCAATATGCGCAGCATATAAAAGCGAAGCTTTTCAACATCACCAAACTTTGCAATCATGATTGTTATGGCTGGCTATGTATCAACGCTCACATAAACCATTAATTCAACTCTGCAACCAAAAAGTTACTGGACCGTCATTGACTAAAGACACCTGCATCTCAGCGGCAAATTCACCGGTGGCGATGGTGAGTTCTGTTTTTTTGGCTTGTTCACAAAGGTAGGCAAATAAGCGTTCACCTTCGGCTGGTGAGGCCCCGGAAGAAAAACTGGGCCTTAAGCCTTTTTGGGTGTTGGCAACTAATGTGAATTGTGACACCAACAACAGCTCACCGCCGATATCCTGTAAGGACAAATTCATTTTACCGTTGTCATCACTAAAAATTCGGTATTGCATGATTTTTCGCAATAAGGCATCGGCCTGCTGTTCGCTGTCGTCTTTTTCAACACCAATCAACGCCAAAATACCGTGATTAATCTGTCCAATGGTTTGACCTTGAACATCAACCCGGGCTTGTTTGACCCGCTGTATTAAGGCAATCATGCTAAATAATTCTCCACCATTTCATCCAAAGTATTTAAATAATCAGGTGCTGTGGGATCCAGCCAAACGGCATCGGTTTCCTTTCGCAACCAGGTTATCTGTCTTTTCGCCAGTTGACGGGTGGCGGCGATACCCTTAAAGACAAATTCATCATAATCGCTGGCACCACTTAAATACTCAATCGCCTGGCGATAACCCACAGAACGCATGGCCGGTAAATCGGGGTGATTACGGGCATCTGTCAGCAATTGTTTCACTTCATCTAAAAATCCCTCATCAAGCATCTGTTTAAAGCGTTGTTCAATGCGATCATGTAACAGTGCGCGGTCTGCCGGTGCAATAACGATTTTTAAAGCTTCGATGGCAAAACCCTGCTCACTGTCTTGGGCATAGAGCTCGGTCATGGTTTGACCGGTGATTTCATAAACCTCCAGGGCTCGGCTTAAACGCTGGCTGTCATTGGCATGGATACGCGCGGCACTGTCAGGATCAATTTTCTGCAGACGTTTATGTAAAGTCGGCCAACCGTGTTGCTCCGCTTGTTGTGCAATTTCAGCACGAATGGTTTCATCGGCTGACGGTAAAGACGATAAGCCTTGTTGTAAGGCTCTGTAATACAACATGGTACCGCCGGCCAATAACGGAATGCGATTGTTGTACCAACTCTGCTGTATTAATGGGAGCGCATCGCGGCGAAAATCTGACGCTGAATAAGGCTGCCACGGCTCGCGAATATCAATGAGGGCATGCGGTGCGCGTTTTAAGGTCTCGGCATCGGGTTTAGCGGTGCCTATATCCATACCACGATACACCAAAGCCGAATCCACCGAAATAATATCGGCCTGATATTGTTCATGAAGACGAATGGCGGCATCGGTTTTACCGGCAGCGGTGGGGCCCATTAAGAAAATGGCGGGTTGTTGACGCAGATTATTCAATTTTTATTGCCCGCGTAAAAACAATTTATCCAATTGCCTCATATCCAACTGGGTCCAGGTTGGACGTCCATGGTTACACTGATCCGAACGCAGGGTGTTTTCCATGTCCCGTAACAGGGCATTCATTTCCATTAAGGTGAGTTGATGATTGGCACGCACTGAACCATGGCAGGCCATGGTCGATAGGATTTCATTGATGGCACCTTCAATTTTTGTGCTGGAACCCAGGGCCACCACTTCAGACAGCACATCTTTCAGTAATTCTTCGACATCAGCCTGGGCCAAAATCGCCGGTATCTTACGCACGGTGATACTTTCTTCACCGGTGACGCTGATATCAAAACCCAATTGCGTCAGCCATTCACCCTGCTCTTCCACCACCGCCACTTCCCGGGCGCTGACATTGATTTGTATCGGTACCAATAATTTTTGGTTTTTAAGTTGATCATCGGCAAAACGCTGTTTCATGCGCTCGTATAAAATACGCTCATGGGCGGCATGCATATCAACAATAATCAGCCCCTGTTTGTTTTCTGCCAGAATAAACACACCATGAATTTGGGCTTTGGCATAACCCAGTGGCGGTATGCCTTCGGCCTGATTTGCTTCCGGAAATTGAGCGCCCCCATAAGCATTTGTGGCCTCCTCTGTCGGTGCATGAGGATTCGCTGAAGCCAGTTTTTGTAAATAATTCAAACTGCTGTGTGCTGTGGCACCCGTGTGACGAGCATGACCCTGACCACCAAAACCACCGGCACCAAAAGCCATGCGATCTTGTACCGGTACCGACTCAAATGACTGACCTAATGATTCAGCTGCCTTAGTTTGTTCCTGCATCCGGGCCGGTGCCAGGGTCTGATGAATGGCGCCAAAAATAAAATCATGCACCAATCGGGTGTCCCGAAAGCGCACCTCATGTTTGGTCGGATGGACATTGACATCCACCAATTCCGGATTGAGATTAAGGTACAGCACAAAAGCCGGATGGCGACCATGAAACAACACATCCTGATAGGCTTGCCGGATGGCATGGGCCACCAATTTATCCTTAATCACGCGGCCGTTAATAAAAAAGAATTGGCGGTCGGCGCGGGCACGGTTCCAATTGGGTTTCGCCACCCAGCCGGATAATTTTAAATCACCCCGCTGATGCTCAATGTGCAAAGCCTGCTGCATAAAATCCTTACCGCACAGTTGACTAATGCGCTGATTAATCAAGGGCTCAGCGTCACCGGCCTGGGCGTGGCGCACAATTTGACCATTATGGGCCAATCGAAAACCAACATCAAAGCGCGACAAACTCAATTGTTTAATAAGCTCATCAATGCGTAAGAACTCGGTGCGATCGGTTTTTAAAAAGCGTCGCCGTGCCGGGGTGTTGTAAAACAAATCAGTGACTTCCACCGTGGTTCCCGGCGGATGGGCGGCGGGCTCCGGACCACTGACCTGGCCGCCATCACTGCGAATACAAAAAGCCATGTCCGCATCACAATGCTGTGATGTCATTTTAAAGCGGCTGACCGAAGCGATACTCGGCAAGGCTTCACCACGAAATCCCAAAGAACTTAGATGCTCTAAGTCATACAGGGAATCAATTTTGCTGGTGGCGTGGCGTTCAATGGCTAAGGCCAAATCCTGTTTGGCAATGCCCTGTCCGTTGTCGGTAATCTTGATGTGTTTTTTACCACCGGTTTGGACTTCGATTGTAATTTGTGTGGCGCCGGCATCCAGGGCATTTTCCACCAGCTCTTTGACCACCGAAGCCGGTCGCTCCACCACTTCGCCGGCAGCGATTTGGTCGATCAGTTGATTGGGTAACTTATGAATATTCATCGGGCTTATTTTAGCGGTTTTATGAATCAGTGACCAGTTAAACACCTGCTGTTTATGACCACACCTCTGTTACCTGATAAATACGCAGGTTCTTTGTGGCTGCAAACATACATTAACATGGTGACACGTGTGTCAATTTGGTAAAATGGTGCGTTTTTCAGCCCACCGGAATCCATAAATGATCGGTCACATCCAAGAATTAATTGAAAATGCCTTAGAGCATTTAATCCAGCGCGAGGAAATCCAGTTAGAAACTCTGCCTGACATTCAGGTTGAACGCGCTCGCAATCCGGCCCATGGTGACTATGCCGCTAACATTGCCATGGTGTTGCAAAAACAATTAAAAAAACCACCCATCGAAATTGCCCACATGATTGTTGGTGCCTTAAATCAATCGAAGCACATTGAACAGGTGGAAGCGGTTAAACCGGGTTTTATTAATTTCACCCTGACCAAACAATGCCGCTTGCAAGTTATTCGTAAAATAATCGAACAAAAAGAAGATTTTGGCCGCAATGACATCGGCAAAGACCAGCACGTCACCGTTGAATTTGTATCGGCCAACCCCACCGGCCCTTTGCATGTCGGTCACGGCCGTGGCGCGGCTTATGGTTCAAGTTTGGTCAATGTCTTAAAAAAATCAGGCTATCAAGTGCATGCCGAATACTATGTAAACGACCACGGTCGGCAAATGGATATTCTGGCCACTTCTGTGTGGCTGCGCTATCTGGAATTATGCGGTGATCAATTGCGTTTTCCGGACAATGGTTATCAAGGTGATTATATCGTCAACATTGCCCGTCAGGTGCGGGCCAAATTTGGTGATGATTTACGCGTCGAAGTGAATCAGATTTTTGACCAGGTGACCAAAGATGAATCCCAGGGTGGTGATAAGGAAGCCCATATTGATGATGTCATTCAGAACAGTAAAAATTTACTGAATGACAACTATCAAAAAGTCTTTAAGATTGCTTTAAATGAAATTCTCAGTGGTATTAAAGATGACTTAGAGGATTTTAATGTTCATTATGATGAATGGTTTTCAGAAAAAAAATTGCACCAATCCGATTGGATTGACCGTGCCATGCAGCGTTTAAAGGATGGCGAACATGTGTTCAAAAAAGAAGGTGCCTGGTGGTTTAATGCCACCTACTTTGGTGATGACAAGGATCGGGTGTTAATGCGCGAAAATGGTCAAAAAACCTATTTTGCATCGGATGTGGCTTATTTGTTGAACAAATTTGAACGCGGCTTTGACCGTGCCATTTACATTTTTGGTGCCGATCACCATGGTTACATCAGTCGCCTCAAAGCCGCCGCCAAGGCCCTGGGTTATGAGGCCGATAAAGTCGATATTCTGTTGGTTCAATTTGCCAACCTGTTTAAAGGTCAGGAAAAGCTGAAAATGAGTACCCGCTCAGGCAGTTTTATTACCTTAAAAACCCTGGTGGATGAAGTGGGTACCGATGCCGCCCGTTATTTTTATGTGATGCGCTCCCATGATCAGCATTTGGATTTCGACTTAGAACTGGCGAAAAGTCAGACCAAGGACAATCCGGTTTTTTATATTCAATATGCCCACGCCCGCATTTGCAGCGTGTTTAGACAACTGGATGCCCAGAACATGCCTTACAATGAAGAAATCGGTATTGTTAATTTAAAACTGTTGGACAGTGATTATGAAAAAGCCTTGATTAGACAATTGTCCATGTATGCCGAAACCGTTGCCAAAGCAGCCGTGAGTTATCAGGTCAACACCATTGCCAATTATCTCAAGGATTTGGCACAGAGCTTTCATCAATTTTATGCCCATTGTAAAATCCAGGGAGATAACGAAGATTTACGCAATGCCAGGTTAAACTTATGTTCAGCCACACGCTATATACTGGCAGATGGCTTGGCATTAATTGGCTCTTCAGCACCGACTGAAATGTACAGTGAGGACTTTGATCAAGATGACTAAACGTAAAACCACCCGTAAGAAATCAGCCCGTACCGCCGGTCGCAAACGACCGGTACCCGGTTGGATTATTCTGTCCAGCGGTGTGTTATTCGGATTATTAATTGCCGTCATTATTTATGCCAATGGCTGGGTGCCCGAACCGGTTAAAAATAATGACAAACCGGCACCTGATCAGAGTGCCCAGCAACCTGTGGAAGATGTCAGCACCCATGTGGCTAAACGTGCCAACAATTATGACTTTTATACCGTTTTACCGGAAATGGAAGTGGTCATCCCCAAGGAAGATATTGCCCAGGAAGCTGCCAAGAAAAACCAAAATTACCAATATATTCTGCAAGTGGCGTCTTTTAAAAACAAAGCCGATGCAGAGGCAATGAAGGCAAAAATTGCTTTTAGTGGGCAAATTGCCTATATTCAAACCATTAATGTCAATGACACCCAATGGCACCGGGTACGGGTTGGTCCCTTTGAATCAGGTCGCGAAGCGGACAAACAAAAACGTGCCATTGAAAAAATGGGACAACGGGTGTTAATGCTGAAAGAAACCACCGCCGAGGTCGAATAAAATGTTTAATAAATTTTTGCCGGTTATTTTAATTGTTCTGAGTTTTAATCTTGACGCCATTGAATACTACTCTCTGCCAGCTGTAAACGTTGAAAAACTTAAACAAACCGAAATCAAACCTAATGGACCGCTTAAATATGCGGTCGTCACAACCGTTAATGATATATACAACAGCAAACAAGATCGTTCAAAAGTCAGTTGGCAAAAAAATACTGCCGGCCAGATGGAGTATACACTGCGCTTATCGGCGGACAATGCCACCAGCATAAATGTCGGCATGACAGATTTTTTTCTACCGCCATCGGCTGAACTGTGGATTTATAACGATGACAAAAGTCTATTACGGGGCCCCTACAACGATCGTTATAACCCGAAAAATGGCCATTTCTGGATTGGTGATGTGCCGGGTGATCATGCCAATCTAACATTTACCGTTAAGCATCAGGAACAGTCCTACCTGTCATTTAATATTAACCAGGTGGCACGGGGGTTTTATGAATACTGGAAAAGCCCGGCAGACAATGGCTTAAAAAGTGGCAGCTGTAATGTCGATGTGGCCTGCCCGGAAGGTGATGACTGGCGCCCTGAAATCAGCAGTGTCGGTCAATACAGCTTTCAAGTGCCGGGCGAAGGTGGCTACGTTTGTACCGGGCAATTAATTAATAACACAACCCAGGACAGCACACCGTATTTTTTAACAGCCTCTCATTGCGGTTACACCGACAGCACCAGCAGCGACCAAGACAGCGTGGCGGCTTCGGTGAATATTATTTGGAATTATGAATCACAAACGTGTCGTACTCCGGGTTCTGGAAGCAGTGGCACACCCATTAACAAAGGCACCTTTAACCAGCGCCAATCCGGTGCCACTTTGGTGGCTCATAACCCCACCAGTGATTTTGCCTTGCTCTTACTGAATCAAACACCCAGCACCTCATTCGACCTGCATTACAGCGGCTGGGATCGCCATAACACCAGCTTCAACTCAGGCATCACCATACATCACCCTGCAGGTCATGCTAAGCGAATCAGTTTTGAAAATGATCCCTTAAAAATCACCGGTTATTTACAGACCAGTGGTGGTGGTAGTACCCATTTACGGGTGGTTGATTGGGACTTGGGTACCACAGAAGGTGGTTCATCCGGTTCAGGATTATGGAACAGTAATTACCATTTAGTAGGACAGCTGCATGGCGGTTATGCCGCTTGTGGCAATAATAGTTCCGATTGGTACGGCCGTTTTTATTACTCCTGGGATAAAGGTAATAGTGCACAGTCACGCTTAAAAGACTGGCTGGATCCCAATAACAGTCAGCAAATGACCCTGGATACCTCAGGAAGATGCGACGCACCAATAGTGAATATCACCACACCCAATAACATTAAGGTCGGTGAAACGGCTGTGTTCAGTGCCCAGGTAAGCGGTGGCAGCGGTGGTTATCAATACAGCTGGGATCTTAACGGTGACGGCCAGCCGGACGGTCACGGCAGCAGCCTCAGCAGCCGTTATTCTCAGGCTTATGTGGGTAACGTGACCTTGACGGTTGTAGATTCCAGTGGTTGTCGAGAGGTGGATTCACGCGCTGTGATTGTCAAAGCACCTGATATTCAAATTGTCGGCCAACCCACATTCACCCAGCTCTGTGGCAACAATGACAACAACATCGATCCGGGTGAGCGTTGGCGAGCTTCTGTGACAGTTAAAAATATCGGTAACCTGTCAGCCAGTGGTGGCCATCTTTTATTCAACAATAAAGCTGAACAACAACTTGATAAGTTTGGTAACAGCAGCGCACAATGTTACACCAAATTTATTGACATCAGCCAAAATGGTACCCACCATCCATGGACTCTGGGACCGGTCACGGGCACCACTGCTGACGATGAAGGTTACGCCAAAATTCAATTGGGCCAATCCTTTCAACATTATGACCAAACGGTATCCACATTGGTGGCCTCCACCAATGGCTATTTAAACACTTATGGCAATGCCAACGGCATTGACTGGGACAATGATTGCCCGTTACCGGCAAGCCCTGACAAAGACAGTACCGGTGGCCGCATCGCTGTGATGCATGATGATTTGAATTCCTCCACGTTTTATCACAAATCTTTTAACGATTGTCCGCGTGACGCCGAAACCGGTGAAAATTTAGCCTGTGATGTGTTTTTATGGAAAGGTGCTTATTACTATGGTGGTGCAGCCATTAATTCCATGGACATTCAGGCAATCTTATATCCGCACAGTTCGCAGTGGGTTTTCCAACACCGCGGACCGGGGGCCGATGGCGCTTCTGCCACTGTCGGTATTCAAAATACAGCCGCCACCGATGGCCTGACTTTTGCCTGTGATACCGCCAACAGCCTATCAGAAGAACAAGCGGTCTGTGTGTATCACAAAAAC
>QQUO01000280.1 GCA_008501575.1 Pseudomonadota bacterium | reverse complement strand
CCTGAGCGTACGAATCTTTTGTTTGTATTCCAAGGCGGTGTGATTGCGTTTCAACATCGACAACACCCGATCAGAACCGCTGTGTACCGGTAAATGTAAATAATTGACCAATTCCGGCACATCCCTAAACGCTTCAATTAAACCGTCAGAAAACTCGGTGGGGTGCGAGGTGGTAAAACGTATCCGTTCAATACCATCAATGGCCGCCACATAATGAATCAGCAAAGCCAAATCAACAATTTCACCGGTGTGTGACAAACCGCGATAGGCATTGACATTTTGACCCAACAGATTGATTTCTTTCACACCCTGATCGGCCAAAGACATAATTTCAGCCAGGACACCATCCAAGGGCCGTGATATTTCCTCACCACGGGTGTACGGCACCACACAGAAACTGCAGTATTTACTGCAACCTTCCATAATCGATACAAAGGCTGTGGGGCCGTCTTTGCGCGGTTCGGGCAGATTATCAAATTTTTCAATTTCCGGGAAACTGATATCAACCTGGGGTTTATTTTGTGCCTGACGTTCATCCAGCATTGCAGGCAAGCGATGAATGGTCTGTGGCCCAAACACCAAGTCAACAAAAGGCGCCCGTTTAATAATGTCTTCTCCTTCCTGAGAGGCCACACAACCGGCCACACCAATCACCAGTTCCGGCTTTTTGTCTTTTAATTTGCGCCAGCGCCCCAATTGTGAAAACACCTTTTCCTGGGCCTTTTCACGGATTGAGCAAGTGTTAATTAAAATCACATCGGCCTCTTCTTCTATGTCGGTCACGGTCATGCCGCGATGACTCACTAAGACATCGCGCATTTTATCAGAATCATATTCATTCATCTGACAGCCATGGGTTTTAATAAATACTTTTCCACTCATAATCTTGTTGTTTCCAATCGATTGACTAATTGTACTATGATTTGGGCGGTTAACCCCCAAATCACGTCATCTTTATATTCAAATACGGCGTATTGACTCTCCCCAGCGGCGGTTTTAACCCGATGGGTGACCCGATTGTCCGGGTTTTGAAAAAATGCAAACGGCACCCCGAAGGTGCGTTCCACTTCATGGTCACACAGCGCCAAATTATCTGCTTCCTTAATTTCGCCTACGAATGGGGTAACATAAAAGCCGCTGATGGACTCTACACTGTCCAAAAAACCCCATAATTCAATGCGACTCTTAGGCACGCCAATTTCTTCTTCAGTTTCTCGTAAAGCAGTGTGCCGGATATTTTTATCTTGGTTTTCATAGGCACCTCCGGGGAAACTGACTTGACCTGAATGGTGTTTTAATTGGCTGTGACGTTGGGTTAATAATACCCAGGGCTCTTGATTGTGCCAGTAAAATGGGAACAACACCGCAGCGGCACGCTCGCTGGTGAGTGCCGAGCCTAACCAAACATCATCGGCAATCAATTTTTGATTGAGTTGACGTTTAATTTGTTGTTTGAATTGTGAATCCAATGATATCAAAAGGCATTGACTAAAAAAGGCAAGTTAACCAACTTGCCTTTTTGTCGGTTAATTGTGTCAAAGGAGCTATTTAATGTCAACCAAATGAACATCAAATACCAGCACCTCATTGGGGCCTATTGGACCTTGACCTTGCTCGCCATAAGCCATTTCAGGTGGTAAAAAGACCTGCCATTTATCACCTTTTTGCATCATAGGAATGACTTCACGCCAGCCTTTCATACCGACTTTTGTCATGTCCATTTCTAAAGGCTCGCCCCGGTCATAAGTGCTGTCAAATTCCTGATAGTTATCAAAACTATCGCTACCGATTAATTTACCCGAATAATGAACCACCACGGTGTCATCCAAAGAGGCATTTTTACCGCCGCCTTCTTCAATAACCCGGTATTGAATGCCGGAAGCCAGTTCTTTAATACCGGTTTTTTTACGGTTTTGCGCTAAAAAGTCATCGCTGCGCTTTTTGCTTTCATCGGCTATTTTTTTGTACTGTTCGGCTTGGAATAATTGTAATTTGCGTTGGTATTTGGCGAATTCCTGGGCCATTGTTTCACGATCAAAACTGGGATCCTTCTCCGTGGCCGCGTCTTTTAAACCGGCAACGGCTTGATCAATGTTTAATTCAAAGTCACTGCCTTTACGACCCGCCATTTGTAAACCCATGCGATAGCCCACCGCATATGATGACATGTCTTTGTCAAACGTGATGTCTGAACTTTTTGGTAAGGGCTTGTTGTTACCCTCATTTTGGGCAAAGGCCACCACGGCCATCATCATTAATGTCAGTGTGAGTAATTTTTTCATTCCATACCTCATGTTGATTAAGCGGCGTATTTTACGCCACGAATAGTTGTAACACAAGACAGGCCCCGCATTAATAAGTTCCGATTCAGCTTGTATTTAGTCGCTGTTATTGTCTGTGCACAAAGTTATAAGCTTGTTATAATCACATTTATTTTTATTTTAATGAGAAATTATGGCTAATATACTGACTGATTTAAATGAGCGTATTTTCACCATCACCATAAACCGCCCGGATAAACTGAATGCTTTGAACCAAGACACCTTAAAGCAGCTGAAACAAGCGGTGGACAGTGCCACCAGTAATAAGGACGTGCGGGTTATTATTATTACCGGCAGTGGTGATAAGGCTTTTGTGGCGGGTGCTGATATCAATGAATTGGCCAAAACCAATGCCACAACCGGTATGCAGTTCGCGCAATTCGGGCAACAGGTTTTTAATGCCATCGAAAATTGTGGTAAACCGGTGATTGCCGCAGTCAATGGTTTTGCCCTGGGCGGTGGTTGTGAGTTGGCCATGGCTTGTCATTTACGCATCGCCAGTGACAACGCCCGTTTTGGTCAGCCGGAAATAAAACTGGGTGTGATTCCGGGATTTGGCGGTACCCAGCGTTTAACCCGATTGGTTGGTAAAGGCAAAGCCATGGAAATGAATCTACTCGGCGATATGGTGTCCGCCAATCAAGCGGAGCAAATGGGTCTGGCCAATTTGGTGGTGCCACAAGGTGAACTTATGAAAACCGTTCAAAAAGTGGCCGAGCAATTGGCACAATCTGCACCCATTGCTTTGGCCATGATTATTGACAGCATCAATCGCGGTTTGGAATGTGGTATGAGCGAGGCATTGGATTATGAAGTGAAAGCTTTTGGGGTGTGCTGCTCAACTGAGGATAAGAACGAAGGTACCGCCGCATTCTTAGAAAAACGCCCGGCTAAATTTATCGGCCAATAAAACTCAATGACATGACATAAAAAAACCGGTGCGATTAATTTCGCACCGGTTTTTTTTAGCAATTATCTAAAGATTAACTCTGATTAACTTTGCGATAGGTATAGTAAATTACGCCAATAAAGGCCAATGTACCTAACCACCCCGCCCAAGCAAAGCCCTGCAAGAACGGCACTTGTCCCTGGAACATCACTGCCGCCACTGCCACCAGCACGCCCATTAAGGCTTCACCGGTGATTAAACCCGAAGCCAACAGTAAGCCCGCAGCATTTTTACGTCCACGCACTTCTTTAGGTTGTTTCAGGGCCTTTTTCTGTAAGTAATAAGACAACAATCCGCCGATAAAGATGGGCACCGATAAGCCCAGTGGTAAGTAAACACCCACTGCCACCGCCAAAACCGGAAATCTAAAATCAGAGCCCCGTTTTTCCTGGATTTTGTCCAAGATAATCAAAACCACTGCCAAAGCAAAACCAATAAAGATAAAGGTCCACTCAATGCCACCACCAAAGATGCCACTGGCCAAAGCTTCCATTAAACCGGCCTGTGGTGCCGCCAATGGCTGCGCATCCGGGTTTAGAGGAGATGGTCGGCCGATGCCGTAACCCTGATCCAATACATTGAGCACAAAGGGAATCACCAGTGCTGCTGCAACAACACCGACAACCTGGAAAATTTGTTGCCGCCAAGGGGTGGCACCGACCACATGACCGCATTTGAGGTCTTGCATATTATCACCGGCAATGGCCGCTGCCGAACAGATTAATCCGGCCAGGAAAATCACCGCAATCGGGCCTAAGGTGGCCGCCGGTCCTTCGTTACCCATAATCTGGAATAAGATTAAGGCTGAGACAATCACGGTGGCAATGGTGACGCCGGATATCGGGTTGTTCGATGAGCCCACCAAACCGGCCATATAACCGGCCACAGATGAGAAAATAAAACCAAACACCAACATCAAAACCGTCATAATCGACGCAATCATAATCGCATCAGGATAATCCCCCAGGGCTGTTTTGAAGATAAAAAAGACTGGGATAATGGCCAATAAAACCACAATGCCCACATAATGAATGGGGGTGTCAAACTCGGTACGTGGAATACCACCTTGGTGGTTGTCACTGGCTTTATAAGCGTCTAAGCTGGATTTTACACCTTGCCATAAGGGTTTGGCCAAGCTGATTAAAGACCACAAACCACCAATCATCATGGCACCGACACCAATGCGACGGTTATTCTGCCAGGACTCTCCGGCAATCTGTCCCCATTGGCCGGCGGTCAGCTCAGTTAATGGTGTGGCAGTATCAATTCCGGTGGCCGCCATAATTGCATCACCATTAAAAGCCCAATTCATGGGCACCCCAATCAAGGTACCAATCACACCACCAAGAAACACCAGGAATGCAATGTTTAAACCCACAATAAAGCCCACACCGAGTAATGCCGGACTCAGGGTGATGTTGGCCATAAACAAATAACCGCCACTGAAAAATGATTTAACGGTGGCTAAACCGGACGCCAATACACCAATACCCGATTCCATTAATTTAATCACACCCCCGATAACGGCGGCTTTTAATAATGTGGCAAAACCTTGTGCTGCCACCGTGTCTTTAACATCATGGAGCCGGTCATTCTCAATACCACCGGTTTTCAGCACTTCAGCAGTGGCCACACCTTCGGGAAATTTTAATTTGGCTTCCACAATCAGCGCTTTTCTTAAAGGAATGGTAAAAGCCACCCCTAAAATACCACCGACGATGGCAATTGCCACCATCGGTCCGTAATCATAACCGCTCCAGGCTTTCATAATCACCAGTGCCGGGATGGTAAAAATAATTCCCGCCACCAGCGATTCACCGGCGGAAGCCGCGGTTTGCACCATGTTATTTTCTAAAATGGTGGAATGTCTGAACATACGTAACAAACCCATGGACACCGCTGCTGCCGGAATCGAAGCGGACACTGTTAAACCCACCAATAAGCCAATATAGGCATTGGCCGCTGCCAATACCATTGATAATAAGGCACCCAAAATCAGGGCTTTAATTGTTAATTCAGCAATATTCCGCTCAGCCGGTACCACCGGTATATCTACTTGGTTTTCCGCCATAAGGCCTCCTCTAATTCCAATGATAATGTTAAAAAGTCATTATCATACTGGAATTAACATAGGCTTGCATGGTTTTTAGGCCAGCAAAAAGCACAATACCCATAAATTATGGGCAATGTGCTTACTGTGGACTCAGGAAGAAATGAGTCAATGCCTTACCACTTCATAAAGTAGGTTATGGCCACCGCAACGCCTTCACCGGGTAATCGATAAGCGGTCAAATCATTGCCGTTAAAACCGACATCATTGTTTAGATTATTCCGGTTATAACCACCGGTGTGGTCATAATGGCGTTTATCAAACACATTATTTATCCGTGCATTAATTCGCTGGTTTTGAGTTATCTTATAATCAACAGCTAAATTCAGTAATCCGTAACCCGGTGTGGCTTTTTCAGTATTTGTTATGGCCACTTTATCTTGTTTGGCGACATTAACCATTTCAGCTGACAGTTGCCATGCATTGTGCTCAAAAGTAACTTCTGTACGACCATTAAGTGGTGCGATGCGGTATAAATTATCATCAATATCACGGCGTTGACCGCGCACATAGCTGCTGACATGGGTTAATGACCAATGTTTAGAAAAGCGATAACTCAAAGTGATATCCGCACCATATAACTCGGCATCGACATTGTCATAGCGCAAAGTACCGGCCGGGGCCGGCATCTGAGTATTGGGGACGCCTTGAATATAATCTGAGATTCGATGATAGAACAGATGCGGTTGTATCTGAAAATCACCTTGCTGGTAAGAAACACCCCACTCCAGCTGATATGCGGTCTCCGAATTAAGATCCAGATTACCTAAATATTGCCGGCCATCGGCCAAACCTGCAGTGGCTTCTAAAGGTAACCATAAATAAAGTTCCTGATAACCGGGTACCCGATTTTTCACCGCCACACCATAATCCATTTGTAAATGGTCATTAATTGTATGCTTCCAGTTAAAAGCCAAATCAACATTGCTGTCACTTAATGATCGATCAGCGGCATTAAAGCGATCACGTAAAGTGCGGTGTAAAGCACCCATGTCGGTATTCATCATCGCCATTGAACTGGCAACTTCCGCGGCATCATTTTCCTGACGAGTGGCACGAACACCCAATACCAAACTATGTGCCTGATTCACTCGGTGTTGCCATTCGGCAAATAAACTATGTCGCTGTCTTTCTGTGTCATAATTTTTAATGGCAAACCCGGCGTTATTGGGATTACTGATGTCTGCGGTATGATCGGTGGCATCATAATCATAACCAAGCATCAATGCTCCCTGTGCCAGGGTTCTTTGCCCAGCCACAGAAAAAGCCGCTTGTGACAGCGTGGTCAATGATTCCCGGTACATCGCGGGCATTTGTTGACGATAGCGAAAGTTATCCATTACATGATCGGTGCCCTGATAAGAGCCATCAACAAATAAAGACCAATCATCGCTTATATTCTGATTGTATTTAATGGCCGTAACACCACCTTTGGCATAGGTGATATCCATCGGCAAGGCCGGTGTACCGGTTGCCCCGGTGTCATTATAGTCAGTGGTAAATTCAAAAAAACGATTGCTGTCATCATACTGATAAGACAGCTTATAAAATTGCCGATCAATACCGGTAAAATAATTAGTTCCGCCGGCAAAATCATAACTGTCGGCATCTTCATAATTAACCCCCAATTGCCAGCCATGATGGCCATCTTGAGCGGCCAAATTCAGACCGCCGAGAACACCATCATTAACACTGTTATAGCCCAGATTAAGTTCACCGCTTAAAGCCGAATCTCGGGTTGCTATTTTTTTGCTGATGACATCAATACTGCCACCAATGGTTTCCATACCTTGACTGACCGGACTGATACCACGGTACAGGACCACCGCATCAACTTGAGCGGCCGGCACATGACTCATCGGTGCATCCATGGCATTACTACAGGAAGACAACACTTGATGACCGTTATTGGTGATATTCACCCGATCACCAAATAAACCACGATACTGGGCAATACCACTTAATGACCCGTTGCGGTTTACATAGGCACCGGGCATCTTTTTCAGTACCTCAGCGGTATCAGACAGCAGCGATGATTGTTCCGGGAATAATTTAACCAAAGGCAGTTCAATGCGGTCACCGGGGACCACGATGTTTTCCAGTTGTTCATCATCATTTGTGACTTGATTGGTGGCTATGACGCATTGTGGCAGGAAAATCAGTAAGATTACGGTCAAACAGAATGGTTTCATGGTTTTAGTCTGTTATTTAAATGTCGGTATTTTATAAACTCAACAGCTAAATGGGATGTGACATATTGTCGCAGTAAGTTAAAAAAACACTTAAATCACATGACTTCAACAGAGCAGCCGCTATTGTGACGATGTGATAAAGCTTATTTCGGTTTAGTACCGGATTGGGCTAAAATAGAGCCCTTTTTTGACCATAACCAAACGGATAATTGAAATAAACCCATGAAATACATTTCACTTCGCGGCGTCAGAACCCACAATTTAAAAAATATCGACGTCGATTTACCACGCGATCAGTTTATTGTCATTACCGGCTTATCAGGCTCGGGCAAGTCTTCTTTGGCCTTTGATACCATTTATGCCGAAGGCCAACGGCGCTATGTGGAATCGCTGTCTGCTTATGCCCGGCAATTTTTATCGATGATGGATAAACCGGACCTTGATCACATTGAAGGACTGTCGCCGGCCATATCAATTGAACAAAAATCCACCTCCCACAACCCGCGCTCAACGGTCGGCACCATCACAGAAATATACGACTATTTACGGCTGCTTTATGCCCGCATCGGTACCCCGCGCTGCCCACAACACGATATTTCCTTAGAAGCCCAGGAAGTGTCGCAAATGGTGGACACCGTGTTGGCCCTCAAAGGCAACCGCAAATTAATGCTGTTGGCGCCGGTGGTGCGTAACCGCAAAGGTGAACATTTATTACTGATGGAACAATTACGCGGCAGTGGTTTTGTCCGTGTTCGCATAGATGGCCGGGTTTATAACATTGATGATTTACCCAAACTGAACCCCAAACAGAAGCATGATATTGAAGCCGTGGTGGACCGTTTCCGTATAAAAGACAACATGGCACAAAGGCTGGCCGAATCCTTTGAAACCGCCTTATCCTTAAGTGACGGCTTAGCCAAAGTGGTGTCTTTTGATGATGAGAAAGACAGCGAACCGGTGGATTTATTATTCAGTGACCTGTTTTCATGTCCGGTGTGTGACTATTCTTTAAGTGAATTAGAACCCAGGTTATTCTCTTTTAACTCGCCCAATGGCGCCTGTCCTGAATGTGACGGTTTAGGCGTCAGTCAGTTTTTTGATCCGCAAAGAATTGTGCAAAACTGGGATTTATCCTTAGCCCAGGGGGCCATTCGTGGCTGGGATAAACGTCATGGCTGGTATTTTCAAATGCTTAAAGCCCTGGCCATAGCCTATGATTTTGACACCAATACGCCCTTAAAAGAATTATCCGTTGAAGTACAAGATGTGCTGTTTCATGGTAGCGGCGAGACACCCATTAAATTCACCTATTACAGTGATAAGGGCGAGTATCAACGCAGCCATCCCTTTGAAGGCATTGCCAATAACTACAAACGACGCTATCAGGAAACCGAATCTTCAATGGTGCGGGAAGAGCTCAATAAATACGTCAGTAAAAAACCCTGTCCGGTGTGTCATGGCCAGCGCCTCAACGAAAGTGCCCGTCATGTGTATATCCAAAACACCAACTTACCGACCATTAACGCCCTGTCGATTGCCCAAGCCCATGATTATTTTGAGCACTTAGAACTGACTGGACAAAAAGGTCAAATTGCGGAAAAAATCATCAAAGAGATTAAAGAGCGATTAAGTTTTTTGGTGAATGTGGGATTGAATTACCTGACCCTGGACCGCAAAGCCGATTCTTTATCCGGCGGTGAAGCCCAACGCATTCGCTTGGCCAGTCAAATTGGTGCCGGTTTGGTGGGTGTCATGTATGTGCTGGATGAGCCTTCCATTGGGTTGCACCAGAGAGACAACGAAAAACTATTAAAAACGCTGGTTAATTTAAAAAATTTAGGCAATACCGTAATTGTGGTGGAACATGATGAAGACGCCATCCGCACCGCCGATCATGTCATCGACATTGGTCCCGGTGCCGGTGTCCATGGTGGTGAAATTGTCGCCCAGGGTACACCTGAGGACATTTGCAATAATCAGCAGTCCATCACCGGTCAGTACCTCATTGGCGCCAAAAAAATAGATGTTCCCAGCAAACGGCATAAGGTGGATAAAGACAAGCAATTTAAATTATATGGTGCTTCAGGAAATAACCTGAAAAACGTTGATCTAACCATTCCGGCAGGATTATTCACCTGCATAACCGGTGTTTCGGGTTCGGGTAAATCCACTTTGATTAATGAAACCTTTTATAAGATTTTAGCCAACGAGTTGAATCGCGCATCGCAGCAACCACAACCCCACAGCCATTTTGAGCACATTGAGTTGTTTGATAAGGTGGTTGAGATTGACCAAAAACCCATCGGCCGCACACCGCGTTCGAATCCGGCCACTTATACCCAGCTTTTTGGGCCCATTCGTGATATGTTTGCCGCCACGCCGGAAGCCCGTACCCGCGGTTATAAGCCCGGGCGCTTCAGCTTTAATGTCAAAGGCGGGCGCTGTGAAGCCTGTCAGGGTGATGGTTTAATTAAAGTCGAGATGCACTTTTTACCGGATGTTTATGTCACCTGTGACACCTGTCAGGGAAAACGCTATAACCGCGAAACCCTGGACATAAAATATAAAGGTAAAAATATTTATGAAGTGCTTGCCATGACCGTGGAAGAAGCCGCCGAGTTTTTTAGTGCCATCCCCAAAGTTGCCGATAAATTACAAACCCTGTTAGATGTGGGCTTAAGTTATATTACCTTAGGCCAAAATGCCACCACCTTATCCGGTGGCGAAGCCCAGCGGGTTAAATTAGCCAAAGAATTGTCCAAGCGCGACACCGGCCAAACGGTTTATATTCTGGATGAACCCACCACCGGACTACATTTTGCAGATGTCAAACAATTACTCAGGGTGTTACACAGATTGCGGGACAATGGTAACACCATTGTGGTGATTGAGCACAACCTGGATGTCATCAAGACCGCTGACTGGATTATCGATTTAGGCCCCGAAGGTGGACAAGGCGGTGGGGAAATATTGGCCGAAGGCAGCCCTGAGTTCATTGCCCAAGATCAGGACAGCCACACCGGGCGGTTTTTGGCACCGATGTTATAGCAAAGAGCAAACGATTTAGCAGCGCGTTAGCTGATAGCCGACACCACGAACCGTTTTAATCCAGCGTTCTTTGTTAAAGGGTTTTAAGGCTTTGCGCAGGCGCAAGATGTGAACATCTACGGTGCGATCTTCCACCGTTGCATTATGTCCCCAAACATGGTTCAAAATACGTTCTCGACTCAGGAGTTTTTCGCTATTTTGAAGCAACAATTTGAGTAACTTAAATTCGGTTAAACTGAGATTCACGGCTTGCTCATCCACCCACACACGGTGGCTATCGACTTCCATACGGATGCTTTGGTAATCAAGCTGTCTGTTTTCTTCAAACCCTTGCGCACGACGCAGATGGGCATTGATGCGGGCAATCAGCTCTTGCACCGAAACCGGTTTGGTTAAATAATCATCGGCACCATATTCCAGGCCCTTAATTTTATCCCGCTCTTCGGCACGTGCCGTTAACATAATCAATGGTAAATCCTTCAGAACATCATCACGGCGAATCATGGCCACCAGATCCAAACCGCTAAAATCCGGCAAACCCCAATCAATCACCACCAAATCAGGTCGCTTTTGTTGGAGCAATTCCAGCGCTTGTGTACCATTTTCCGCTTTAATCACTTGAAAATCAGCATTCGCCAATGAAAAAACCATCATTTCACGGATGGCCGGATCATCTTCTACAATGAGGATTTGTTTTGTCATAAAT
>QQUO01000035.1 GCA_008501575.1 Pseudomonadota bacterium | reverse complement strand
AATGGCATGCCACAAGGCTTCACGCGGACCGCCCATACGCATCGCCAAAGGCAACAATGACAATGTGGTGGTGCGTTCCGGGAATCGCTCCAGTAACTGCTCGTAACAACGCACTCGGGTAAAGTGATCAATGTCGCCGGGTTTGGTCATACCCACCACCGGTTGAATCAATAAATTAGCCTCGGCGCGTTGGGCCGCACGGAAGGTTAATTCCTGATGGGCACGGTGCATCGGATTGCGGGTTTGGAAAGCCACCACCCGACCCCAACCCAGTTTATTAAATTTATTACGAATTTCTGTGGGTGTGTGGCGATGCTGCTGGTAATCGTAATGGGTTGGCATCTGTAGCCCCAGCAACTCACCGCCGACATAATAGTCACCGGCCTGGTTAAATAGGTAATTAACCGCCGGGTGTTTACTGTCAGTGGTGGCAAACACCGCTTGGGCTTCGGCGTGTTTATCTGGCTGCCAAACATCCGAAACATTTAAAATTGCCAACACCACGCCTTCTTCATCGCGCAGGGTGAGTTGTCCTGATTTTTTAGCGGCTTCGGCAGTGGCTTTATCAACATCCAGGGTAATCGGCATTGGCCATAACAAACCATTGCCCAGACGCATGTCTTTTAGCACCGATTGATATTCTTGTTGTCCCATAAAACCGCGTAATGGTGAAAAGGCCCCATTAAGCAATAATTCAATATCGCAGGTTTGGCGGGGCGTTAAATCCCAATCCGGCAGTTGATTGGCGATATTTTGTCGTTCAATCTTTTCATCTTCAGTGGGCAGTAAATTAATTAATTCACCACCATGGGGTTGGTTTATACTCATAACGATTGTCCTAATTTAATTTTAGATTGTGTTTTTTAATTTTCTGCGCCACCGTAGTGTGAGAAACACCCAGTTGGCGCGCTAATTTTCGGGTGGACGGGTATTTTTGATACCAATGTTGCATAAACTGTTTTTCAAATTCATCCACGGCTTCTTGTAAACTTAGATTCTCCAATTCCGTTGACAGGCTGACTGCGGCATCCAAATCCAAATCTGTGGCAGTGATTTCACCACTGCGATTAACCATGACGGCTTTATAGAGACATTGACGTAATTGGCTGACATTACCGGGCCAATAATAGCGCTTCATTTTACTTAAAGCATCATCATTTAAAATGGTGTTGCGTCCCATTTCTCGATTCATTTGCTGTAAAAAGTACACCGCCAAAGGTTCAATGTCTGGCAACCGTTCACGTAAGGGTAATACATTTAGCCGTAACACATTAATAAGTTCCACCCAACGACTGTTCATTTGACCTGATTCTTGATACTGGCCGAGGCGTTTGGCCGAAGAGGTCATAATCCGGGCGTTGTTTTTATCATCCTGGTTAAAAAAGCGACTTAATTTCTGTTGCACATGGTCCGGCATAAATTCAACATGAGAAAAAAACACCGTCCCCTCACGATTCAAATCCAGTACACCCGGCCGATTATTGCGGCCAAATAACAATTGCTCCATGGGTTCGGCTTTCATGGCCTGGCAATCAATCACGGTAAACATGTGGTGGCCACGGTCACTTAAGCTGTGACAGGCATGGGCCAATAAGGTTTTACCGGTTCCTGGCTCACCAACAATATTGATGGGTGCATCAACCACCGCCACCCGCTTGGCTTTTTGTACGGTTTGGCCAAATGAATCTGAGTTATAAACCAGATTTTTTAAGCCATCGATTTGTTCACCCTGCACCACATAACTGCTGGCCTGGATTTTTTCGTGATCACGGAACAGCAGCATGGCAGCCACCGGTTTTTCGCCGGCGGCTTTAATTGCCTGAACTTCTAACAACAAAGTTCCACCGACCGTTTCGATGTTAACCGGTAATTTAGATTCGGCGGCGGCATTGAGTTTTTCTTGCCAACCGGATTGGGTGAACACATCGTGCATGGGTACCGGTTTTGAGCCACTTAAATTAATGTTAAAGCGTTGTTCGGCGGCACTGTTGGCATAGGCTATCTGCCCTTTGCTGTTGACCCCCAAAACCGGGTCCGGCATCACCTGCATCAATGAAGCCAGCATTTGTTGGGTGGCGACACCGGGTAAAACATCAATTTGATTAACCCATTTGACCCCCGGCACCCGCATGATTTGACTGGCTAAAGTGCCTTGAGTGGCCTTATCAAGCTGTTGGGTTTGTAAATACACTTTACCATCTTCAACCTCAAGCTTTTTTAAATCGGCTTGCTGTGCTTTCAGTAAGGCCAAAATATCATCAGTGATACCCAGTTTATTTTCTGTGGTGATGGATAATTTCATTGTGTAATGTTTTTCTTACAATTCATAAAATGTTATAAATCAGTAGCTTATTGAATTGATGCGTTTTGTTGTAATAATTAATTTACGCATTTTAACTTGGTGTTGCTTAACTCTCAAGCTATAATTTTTAGACGCTTAAGACACCGTAAACAACCATGAAAAACAAACAACCGCATTTTGCCACGCGCACCATCCATTCAGGCTATGATCCGCAACAACACCAGGGCGCTTTAACGCCGCCGATACACACCAGTTCGACCTTCGCCTTTGAGACCGTGGAACAAGGTGGCGCTGCTTTTGCCGGCGACAATGAACGCCACATTTACTCACGTTTGGGGACACCCTCTCAACAACAGCTGGAACATCGTTTGGCAGATTTAGAAGGGGCTGAAGCGGCTTTAGTCACCGCTTCCGGTATGGGCGCCATCACTTCAGCCATCTGGTCTTTAATCGAACCGGGTGATGAAATTATTGCTGATAAAAGCCTTTATGGTTGTACCTTTAGTTTTTTTGAACATGGTTTAAAAAAATTTGGTATCAACATCACCTATATGGATTTATCAAAACCACAATTTTTAGCTGAACACATTACTGCGAACACCAAATTGGTGTACACCGAATCACCCAGTAACCCCAATATGCGCTTGGTTGATATTGCTGCGGTGGCACATATTACACGTCAGCATGGCATTAAATTTATGGTGGACAACACCTTTTGCACACCTTATTTGCAAAATCCAATAGCTTTGGGGGCGGATATTGTGGTGCATTCGGCGACAAAATACCTGGGCGGACATGGCGATTTAATTGCCGGTGTGGTGGCCGGATCGGCCGAAGACTTATTGCATATTCGCCATTACGGCCTAAAAGACATGACCGGCGCGGTGATTTCGGGCTATGATGTGGCGTTACTGATGCGCGGTTTAAAGACCTTGCATGTGCGCATGGACCGCCATTGTGACAATGCCTTGGCGGTTGCTAAACACCTTCAGAACAGTCCTTATGTGAAACAAGTTATCTACCCCGGATTGTCTGATTTCCCACAGGCCGAATTGGTCAAGAGACAAATGCGTCATGCGGGCGGCATGTTGGCTTTTGAACTCAATGGCAGTCGCGAACAGGCTGCTGACTTTGTCAATCACCTTGAACTGATTTACTGTGCTGTCAGTTTAGGTGACACCGAAAGTTTAATACAACACCCGGCATCGATGACCCATTCAACTTACACTGAAGAAGAACTGATTGCGCACCTGATTAACCCAAGTTTATTGCGCTTATCGGTGGGCATTGAGCATGTGGATGACATTATCGCCGACCTGGATCAGGCATTGGAATCGGTATTTAATGGTGGTTCGGGCAATAAAGAATTATCGGCCTTGCCTTGATTTTTCAAGGCAATTACCCGCCGCTGCAGTTCAGCGGCGGTGACTTCTTCAGGAATCATCGGCTCTCCGACAATCAATTCAATGCGCGACCACAGCTTACGCGGCAATCGCTGGTACCATTTTTTGCCATAGCGAGAAAACATACTTCCCCATAGGTTATGTAAAGCCATTGGCACCACCGGTACGGGATGTTTTTGTAGAACTTTTTCAATGCCATGCTTAAATTCACCAACATGACCATCCGGTGTTAATTGCCCTTCAGGGAAAACCACCACCACTTCACCTGCTGCCAGTCGCTCATAAATCTGCCGATAGGCTTCTGCCAGGACTTCGGGGTTTTCTTTCTCTGAGGCAATGGGGATACAACGGGCCAAACGGAAAATCCAATGCAATATAGGCAGATGATAAATCCTGTTGTGCATAACATAACGCACCGGACGGGGCGAACGGGCCGAAATAATCACCGGATCCATAAAGCTGATGTGGTTACAGGCCAGAATCACACCACCTTCAGCCGGAATATTGTGTAAACCCTGATAGCGTGTGCGATAAATCAAGGTACTGACCACCCATGCAATAAGGCGCACAATAAAATCTGGCATCAGTTTAAAAATAATTAAACTGACAATAATATGTAAACCAATGGTGAGCATAAACAGTTGTGGAATCGACCACCCCAAACCGACCAACACCCCCATGCCCATTAAAGCCGCCACCACCATAAACAGGGCATTATAAATATTATTACCGGCAATCATGCGCGACACCCAGGATTTTTCCGCGCGGGCCTGTACCATGGAATACAAGGGCACAATGTATAAGCCACCAAACACACCAATCATCAATAAATCAAAATTAATGCGATAGGTGCCGGCAAAGGTCAGCACTTCAGCCAATCCAACAATACCCTCAATATCTAAATCCATACCCATACCGGCAATCGATAAATCCATACCAAATATCGCCAAACCCAAAGCCCCGAGCGGTACCAATCCGATTTCTACACGCCGATTGGATAGTTTTTCACACAACAAAGAACCGATACCGATACCGACGGAAAACATGGTTAACAGCAAGGTCACCACATGTTCATTGCCGTGGAGCACCAAACGGGTAAAGTTCGGCATCTGCGCTAAAAACACTGAACCAAAAAACCAAAACCACGAAATCCCCATCACCGCTAAAAAGATATCTCGGTGTTTTCTGACAACGCGGAGATTAGCGGCGGTGGCTCGCCATAAGCGCCAGTCCAGTTTAATCCCTGGCTCTGCCGCCGGTGTGAGGGGGATTTGACGGGCCGATAAATACCCTAAGGTGGCAAATCCCACCACCGCCAAAGAAATCGGTACAAAGGAATCCATGGCAATTAATATACCGCCTAAAATGGTGCCCAATAAAATCGAAATAAAGGTACTGGATTCCACCAAACCATTGCCGCCCATTAGCTCATTCCGATTTAGTTTTTCGGGCAGATAACCATATTTAACCGGGCCGAAGAGAGACGATTGCGAACCCATCAAAAATAATACAAATATCAATAAGCCGACATGATTGAGGTAAAAGCCAACAGAAGCCAGCAACATAATAACAATTTCACCCATTTTAACGCGGCGAATCAAAACATCTTTCGGGTATTTATCGGCCACCTGTCCGGCAAAAGCCGAAAACAAGAAAAAGGGCAAAATAAACAAGCCAAAGGCCAAATTGGTCAACAAATTAATGTGCTGTTCTGCCACCTGAAAGGCAATCATAATAATCAGGGCATTTTTAAAGACATTGTCGTTAAAAGCACCGAAAAACTGGGTCAGAAAAAACGGCAAATAGCGCCGTTGTTTCAGTAATTCAAATTGTGAGTGTGTGCTCATTGGTTTAGCTTAACAAGTAATTGGTAAAAATTTTGCAGATTTAGCGTTTTTAGGACTGAAGAGTATTTGAAAATCACTCAATTCAACTATTATTTTTTAATCTTAATTTAGTTGCTTTACGCATTCTCCAGAACATGTATGTGGATAATATACACATTAAAAATAAAGCAGAATAAATATAACGATTAAATCTCCAAACGGGTAATAATAATTTTTGCGCTCGATATAATATATTTTCTTCTCTTTCCTCTTTAACATCGGCATACTCATGAGAAGAAATATTTGAATAGGCTTCCTTATCAGTTGGATAATAACCAACCATTATATTTAGTGATAAATACATAATTAGAATTACCCAACAAATTATCAAACTATACTTCATAATTATTATCCCGCTAAAAAATAGAATCAATCCACCTTTTTAAACTCAAGTATAGACTGTTCATCCGCATTTAAAAGCGTCAGTTTTAAATCTGACAACTGATAATATTTAACTTGATTCAGCGCTTGCGTAAATTCGTCAGCCAGTTTCATATCGGGACATGCCATCAAAGTGGTGGCCAAAGCACCGAACTTAATTCGACCCTGGCCGAGCGCTTCAATGCCACCGGATAAGCGATTACAACTGTCTGTACCAAACACCTGCATCTTGTTTAAATTGAATTCTAAACTCGGTCGTTGTTGCCTGTCATTGTGCGCAATCATTGGCTCAATATCCCGGCCGTTAAGTTCTGTCAGTGCCCAAATATCATGCAGCCGCAGGGTCTCATCGGCTTGTTTATCAAGGACTTCAATCAATTCATAACGAATTGACGAGGCATCGGCCGGGACTTGTTCGGCCGGTAATCGGGTTTTTTTTAGCCGGATTTGATAAACATAACCGAGTTCATAATCAAAATCTTCAATCGGCGCATAAAACAGTTGCCAACTTTCAATATCGGGGTTTTTTGGGTTGTTTTGGTTCACTTTTTGCACTTGCAGACACAGCATTTCGCCGACACCCTGACAAGTTCGTTGCCAGCTGTTGACCCAATAGAGTTGTTCAGAACTGGTCTGATCATCCGCCTTCATCGATGTGTTTTTATCGGGCTGAGTCATGTGACTGCAACCGGCCAGAAGAATAAGCAGGAAAATTGACAGTGGTTTGTACATGGTAACCTCCGGTAAATATGATTCTATGATGGCACAAGCTGGTTGAAAATTGAGTGAATATCAACTTACTCAGCCTCTTGTGGCGGTAACATCAATTGAGGGTCCAAGCGCACATCCGTGCCTAAATTAATGCGCCAATCTAAATGCGGACCCGTGGCACGCCCGGTCATGCCAATTTCACCAATTTTATCACCCTGCTTGACCTGCTGACCAACTTCGACATTGACCTGACTTAAATGCAAATACGTGGAATTTAAACCATAGCCGTGATCAAGAATTATGGTACCGCCGGTGTAATAATGGTCATCCACTGCCATGGTCACGGTACCGGCAATCGGTGCCACCACTTGAGAGCCTGTGACATTGGCAATGTCCATGCCATAATGGGGCCGTTTGGGTTCGCCATTGAGAATTCGACGACTGCCGTAAACACCACTGACACGGCCTTGAGCTGGCCACATAAAATTCTGTAAATAATGACGATTTTCAGACCACACTGCGCGGGCTTTTTTAACTTGTGCCTGCTCTTTTTTTATTCGTTCCCAAAAGCTGGCCGGTGGATTGACTTTATCAGCCGGTAGTCCGTCAATACGTTCTTCCGGAAATGTACGTTTTATGACGTGTATGGTTTTTTTGAATGCCTGGCCTTGATAGGTAATGCCGATGGTTTTGTCCTGCTCATCAAAACGGCCAAAGCCAAACAGAAAATACCCATCAGGGTCGGTTTTTACGGGCTTATCGTCAATGCTGACTTCGGCACCGGGATTTGTTTGCGCAATCAGTAAGGCGCCCTGCACCGGCTCTCCCTGAATATTTAAAAAATAATCCCCGGAAGTCACGGTACCGGAAAACAACATCAAAACTACCCATTTCGTCCACATCATTTATAATGAACCCTTTGCCATAAAACGCTTTATTCTAACACCAAAATCCATGAACCTCATCGCCATCGAAACCGCCACCGAACAATGCGCCCTCGGTTTATTGCACAACGACCAAATCAGCAGCACCGCTGAAATCGCACCACAGCAACATGCCAGCATTATTTTGGATCGGCTTGAAGGCTTATTAAGTGATGCCGGACTCAAAAAGTCACAACTTGATGGCATCGTTTTCGGCCTCGGTCCCGGCGCTTTTACCGGCGTGCGCATCGCCTTTGCTGTGACCCAGGGCCTGGCGCTGGCACTGGCTATTCCGGTGATGGGTGTTTCAACCTTAGAAAATATGGCCTGGCAGGTGTTAAAGCAAAATCCCGATCAAGAACAACATATCCTGATTGCCAACGACGCCCGCATGGGCGAAGTTTATTGGGCTGAATTCAAAGCCCATCAGGGCCGACTCACTCGACTTCATGCCGACCAGGTCAGCAAACCCGAAGCGGTTAATTTAAGTGATTTTGACACCGCCGCCGGCAGTGCCTTTCATGATTTATTGCGCGAGCAAATTAAAGACAATGAAACACGCCACATTGATGCCAACATCTTGCCCGATGCCCAAGCCTTATTGGAAATCGCCCAAAGCCGCTTCCCCCAGGACCAACAAAACATCGCCGATATCCAGCCCCTTTATGTGCGCGATAAAGTGGTTTTTAGTTAATACCCTTCATTGAGCTTGTTCTGTCTTCACTTTTTAACAACCATAATCACCATGTCATATGTGCTAAACTAATAAATATTTTTTTGGATATTCGATGATTAAGTGGCTTTTAATACTGATATTTTTAAGCGCTGCTTCCGCCCAAGAACCGACTTTAAAATCTCAAAACTCCAATCCTTGCGATCAAGCCAACTATCATGACTTCGATTTTTGGGTCGGCAACTGGGCAGTGTACGGTGATTTAGATAAATCCGGCCCTCTGCTTGGCACCAATCGAATCACCAAATCACAGGGCGGATGCTTAATCACTGAACACTGGACCAGCGCCAATGGCAATACCGGCACCAGTATGAATTTTTATGACGGCAGCCAGAACAAGTGGGTACAACATTGGGTCAGTCAAGACGGCATCTCCATTTCTTATAGTGGCGGTCTTGACAACGATTCCATGGTGCTAACCGGCAAAATCTATTATGCCAACCGAGACGACCACCCAATTCGTGATTTCAAAGGTAAATGGACACCCTTAGACGATGGCGTGGTCAAACAGCATTTTGAAGAATCTATTGATGGCGGAGAATCCTGGCAACCCTGGTTCACCGGTTATTATTTTCAACAAACTGAAACTAAATAGCGCTTATCATACCTATATTGCATATAAAAAAGGCGTGATTAATTCACGCCTCAGACTGCTGACAAAGTCCCCACTTTTGCGTGGGGATTTTTTATAATAGCAATATGCTAAAAGATCATCCCCCCATCCAATCGAGTTATGAGTTTGTCAGCCTTGAGGATTTAGTGCCTCAAGACCACTTAGTCAGAAAGATAGATCAATCCGTTGATTTTAGTTTTATCCATGATTTAGTTGCTGATTTGTATTGTTCCAACAATGGCCGTCCAGCCTTTGATCCAACCAAGATGTTTAAGTTATTATTGATTGGTTATATTTTTGGGATTCGTTCAGAACGCCAGCTCATCAAAGAAGTTCAGGTTAATACAGCCTATCGTTGGTTTGTAGGTTTTGG
This sequence comes from Pseudomonadota bacterium, assembly GCA_008501575.1. Taxonomy (GTDB): domain Bacteria; phylum Pseudomonadota; class Gammaproteobacteria; order Xanthomonadales; family Marinicellaceae; genus Marinicella. Next base: position 2,026 of record QQUO01000035.1, on the reverse strand, counting down.
TTTGCTTGAGAAAATTCCAGATGCTTCGACCTTAAGTCAAAATCGCCGTCGTCGCTTTAATGAATCAGATATATACCAACAAATATTCGATGAGATTGTCATCCAGGCGATGGGCAAAGGACTGATTAAAGGTCATCATTTATACACAGACTCAACCCACATCAAAGCCAATGCCAACAAAGGCAAGTGGGTTGAAACAGAAGGCCAGGTAAGCAGTAAAGATTATATTCAGGCGCTTGAACAGTCGGTAACGGAGGATCGTAAAAATAATGGAAAAAAGCCCCTTAAGGCCAAAGAACAAAGGCCTGAAACAAAAATAATCAAACAAAGTACCACAGACCCTGACAGTGGCTATATGGTCAGAGACGGAAAGCCCAAAGGCTTTTTCTACCTTGATCATCGTACAGTTGATGGTTATTGTAACTTCATCACCGATGTTCATGTCACAGCCGGCAATGTTCACGATTCGATACCTTACTTGTCCCGTATAGACAGACAGGTTGAACGTTTCTCCTTAAAACCAACAGCGGTAGGGTTGGATGCCGGCTACTTCACTGCCAGTATATGCAAAGGAATAGAAGACAGGAAATTATATGGTGTCATAAGTTATCGAAGACCCAATCACAAGAAAGGTTACTTTTATAAACGGCAATACACTTATCATCATCAAGGTGATTATTATGAATGTCCTGAAGGTCAAAAACTGAGTTACAGTACCACTGATAGGATTGGCTATAAACATTACAAATCTGACCCCAAAGTATGCACTAACTGCCCGGTTAAATCACAATGTACCAAAAGTGCCAACAGCCAGAAAACAGTGACAAGGCATGTGTGGGAAGGATCCAAAGAGCGCATAAACCAACATCGGCTTAGTGCAGTAGGCAAACAGATTTATAAGCGCAGGAAAGAAACGGTGGAACGCTCATTTGCCGATGCTAAAGAGCTGCATCAATACCGTTATGCACGTTATCGAGGCATCAACAAGGTCAAGGCGCAGTGTCTGATGGTTGCTGCAGCACAGAACATCAAGAAAATGGCACTAATGGCCGCTTAATCCGAAAAAACCAACTAAAACATCCCCAAAAAGTAGATTTAGGCAACAATAAGTGCCATATCAAAAACTTTTAAGCCTACTTAAGTATCGGTTAAAAGTTCAGGTTACTAACAGCCAATTATTAATAAAAAAGCCTAAAAGCAACAAACCCCTGAAAAAAACAGGGGTTTGTCATTAGCCTGAGGCGTGATTAATTCACGCCTTTTTAAAAAACTGGCGATAAATGATTCTATTTACGCCGTAGTATAATTTCCGCATCAAATCCATCCTTGAATATAAGATCACTGGAGGCCACTGAACCATACTCCACGGCACCGACATCACATTTATTGGCGACACCACCATTCCATGGACGCATAAACCCTCGCTGGTCCTGGTATAAATTGCACCAGTTTCTACCGCCGTCCACGGCAATACCACCAGGGACCGGTAAATGGGTGAAAGTGTCACCACCATTATCAGCCAAATTAATATCAATCACGGTGTTGGTGGCACCGACCGGTACCTGATCGCTGGCACCCAATGGCACTCCCAAGGTGCCACTGTCACCATTTTGACCGAGTATATTATAATTATTAATGGTTAAGAAATTACTAACCACATAGAGTTCATTCGATACCGGAGGTGGTGGTGATGGGGTAATGCTGTTTCCAGAGATAATACTGTGACTCAGCGTATTGGGCTCTGTACTACCAAGAGCAAAAGAAGGGGCCACAAGCATACCACCAATGCCTTGAGCTTCATTACCCGTGATGGTTAATCCGGAAAGTTGATTAGCACCACCAACAATAAGAACACCGCCATAATAAATACCTGTATTATTTGAAAGGGTGCTGTTTTCTATGCGAGCCTGTTTCACATAGCGCATATCAAGACCTCCAGTAAAACCACCCGAACTATTGTCAATGGTGGAACGGTTCATCTGAAAACCAAAGCTTCTGTAAGTTGAGACACCCGCCCCATAATGTT
>QQUO01000363.1 GCA_008501575.1 Pseudomonadota bacterium | reverse complement strand
GCCCCCAGAATTAAAGTGTGTGGCAGTCTCTGCCTAAATGTCTTTTACTCAGGAGAATCCAATGCAGGTTCAAGTTAATCATGATCACAATATTGTCGGTGGTGAATCTTTACAAAATTATGTTGAAAACCTTTTGGCCGATGCGTTACACAATTTTAGAGACCAAATAACTCGGGTTGAGGTACATGTGTCGGATGAAAATGCCGATAAAGGGGGTGAGAATGATTTGCGGTGCACCATGGAAGTGCGTATACGGGGTATGCAACCCTTTGCAGTAACTCACCGCGATAAGAATATTCATGCGGCCATTGATGGCGCGGCTGATCGGTTAACGCGATGGGTGAGAAAAACCGTACAAAAAAGGCGTGAAGCTTAAAAAAATTGAATAAAAAAAGGAACCTAATTTCGGTTCCTTTTTTTTTATATTATAAAAATTTAACCCAGTAATGAACGTAACATCCAGGCGGTTTTTTCATGAAAGTCCATGCGTTGCGTTAATATGTCGGCACTGACTTCGTCGCCTTCGATGGCACCTGAGGTGATGACTTTACGGGCATGACGAATAATGGTTTCATGTGAGTCAAGTAGATTTTTAATCATGACTTGAGCATCCGGCACTTCAGTTTCTTCGATGATGTCTGTGAGCTTAGAAAAGGCCTGATAAGAGCCGGGGGCAAATTCACCCAAAGCCCGAATGCGTTCGGCAATCACATCCACCGCTTCGGCCAATTCTCGATAATGTTCCTCGAACATGTCATGGAGGGTGGTAAACATCGGGCCGGTAACGTTCCAATGGTAATTATGGGTTTTTAAATAAAGGGTATAACTGTCGGCCAAAAGTTTACTGAGGCCATCGACAATTTCGCTTCTGTTTTCTGCTTTTAATCCTGTGTTAATGGTCATAGTAGTCATTGTTTATTGTTAATGAACCATTATTATAAGGCTTATATGGGGGTTTGTATAATTGAAAATGGTGAATGATACAATCGCTTAAATAGATTGATTGATTCGAACAATAAGCAATCAACATTCTATTAATTAAATTAATGATTGAGCGTTTTTGCAACCCGGAATCCCAGACGCGGATCTGTAAAATTGTCTGTGCTTTGTTTGCGATGACTGCTGTGATATTCCTGTAAGGCACTGGCCCAATGGCCACCACGAATAACGCGTTTTTCACAGCCTTTATTAACCCAGGCCTTACCGTCGTCAGGGGCTCTGTAATAGCTGTCATGCCAGCAGTCTTCCACCCATTCCATGACATTGCCACTTAAGTCATACAGACCAAATAAATTGGCACTGAACTGTTTGACCGGGGCCGGGCCCCAATGGCCGTCTGTGTACTGATCCACGCCTTCTCGCCAACGCACACGACTGCCGCGTAAACGGTCTTCACTGCCACTTAAATTGCCATAATTTTCAGGGGGTGGATTAACGCCCCATGGAAAAGGTTCCTGGGAGCCGGCTTTTAAGACATATTCAAATTCACTTTCAGAGAGTAAGCGATAGGCTTCACCTGTCTGTTCGGCCAACCATTTGGCATAGGCACTGGCATCTTGCCATGACACATGAATCACCGGTAGATTGCTATCGGCTCTTTTACCCAGATAATCATAACGCCAGTTGATGCCGTGTTTGTTTTTAAATCGACCGGTTCGTGGGTTATAGATTACCCCACGGTTTAATTGTTCAGCGGTGGTTTTATAGCCGGTCATATTAACAAAGGCGGCAAACTGTGCCACTGTAATTTCATGTTGTGCAACCGCAAAAGCGGTTTTAAATTCAACCCAATGTACCGGCTTTTGGTGTTTGGGACCATCTGCACGGCCCATAAAGAAACTACCCACCGGCATCACCACCATATCCGGGCCCTGACCCGCTTGTAATAAGTCATCACTAAAAACATCAAACACCGCAAACCGGCCATAGGTTTGGGCTTGTTTAAATTGTTGCTGGTAGGGTGTCAGTAGTTCTGGTTCAATTCTCAATTGGCTTAATTTATTAAGCAATTCTTCGGCGCGGATTAATTGCAAGGATTTTATGGCCAAATAAAATTGTCGGTCTAAATAATCAAACCGTTGTTGTTTTTGTGTCTCCACCAATTGAATGGTTCCAGTGTATAAGGGGTGGTCGTTATTGAGTTGTGCCAAAATTCGCAATTGGGCATCCGCAACTTCAAAATCGCCTTCATCAGCGGCTCGTATGGCTTGTTGGCTGATGGTGGCCAATAATTGATTTTGTAATTCAATCAGTGGCGGATAATCGGGGTCAAGCTGCTGTGCTTGTTGAAACTTATGTATGGCATCCTGGTGATTGAAGGCATACAGATCGTTACTTGCCAATAATGTTTCAGTCTCTTTAGTGAGTCTTTGTAAGGTAAACAAGGTGCTGATTTTATCGGTGTAAAAAGAGATTTTTTCATCATCCGGTGCCAAGGATTTTAACCGTGCTGTCAGGTCGGTGAGTTTTTCGGCATCATAATCAGCCATGGCCTGATCGGCGTCTTGATACAAGCGGGCATGTAAATAGGTTTGCAGTTGGTTGATTTCGGGTAAATCAGGGTTGTTACTTTGTGCCAACATTAAATAGTATAAGGCGTTTTGTTGTTCCGGAAAAAAGACATGGTTATTGTCGATTGCCAATTGTGCCAAGGTGATTAAATCATCCGCCGTTAAGTTATTTTCATTGAGTTGACTGTCTGCGGGTAGCCAGTTGGGAATTTGCACTTGGGTGCGGATGGTTTCCGGTAAGCTGTCCTCATCAATTTCGCCCGGTGTGGCGGGTCGTCCTTTCGTTACTGCAAGCTGCGCCTCAGTTTCAGTGACCTGGGTTTGCGACACTTGGAAATAATTAGGACCGGTTT
>QQUO01000067.1 GCA_008501575.1 Pseudomonadota bacterium | reverse complement strand
TGCCCGTTTTTACGGATTGCTTTTAAGATGCAGGAAAAATGGTTAGTGACCGGTGGTGCCGGCTTTATTGGCAGCAATTTTGTATTGCGCCAGGTTTTACAGCATAACAGGGCCATTATTAATCTCGATAAGCTTACCTATGCGGGTAATTTGGACACTTTGGCTGCGTTGCAAGACAATCCGCTGCATTTAATGGTGCATGGTGATATCCAGGATCAAAACTTATTGGCACAATTGTTGCAAGATCAACAACCCACCGCAGTGGTGCATTTTGCGGCCGAGTCTCATGTTGATCGTTCCATTGAAGGGCCACAGGCTTTTATGGACACCAACATCATGGGCACTTTTTATTTATTACAGGCGGTGCTGGTATATTACCGACAATTAACGCCTGAAAAACAACAACAATTTCGGTTTTTGCATGTGTCCACTGACGAAGTGTATGGTTCTTTGGGTGACACGGGTTTGTTCACCGAAACCACCGCCTATGCCCCGAATTCACCGTATTCTGCGTCCAAAGCGGCTTCTGACCATCTGGTACGGGCGTATCACCACACCTATAATTTACCGGTGATAACCACCAACTGTTCTAATAATTATGGGCCCTATCAATTTCCCGAGAAACTGATTCCTTTAATGATAGATAAAGCCTTATCTGGCCAAGATTTACCGATTTACGGCGATGGTAAAAATGTCCGTGATTGGCTTTATGTGGAAGATCATTGTCGCGCCATTGAGATGGTTATTGCCGCAGGCCGCTTAGGCGAGGTTTATAATGTCGGTGGTAATGAAGAGTGGCAAAATATTGATATTGTGACGGCAATCTGTGACTGCTTAGACCGACTAAAACCGGCCCAGGAATCTTATAAAAAACAAATTACCTTTGTTCAGGACAGACCTGGTCATGATAAGAGATATGCCATAGATTCCAGTAAGTTACAGAATGAACTTAATTGGAAACCTAAAGAAACATTTGTGTCCGGTTTAGAAAAAACCATTGCATGGTATTTAGACAATCAAACCTGGGTTAACCGCGTTAAGGATGGTAGCTATCAAGGCCAGCGATTAGGACAAGCCATGGCGCAACAGCAGGAGGTATTATGAATCGCAAAGGCATTATTTTAGCCGGTGGATCAGGCACGCGTCTGTACCCTTTGACGCATTCCATCAGTAAACAGCTGCTCCCGGTTTATGATAAACCGATGATTTATTACCCGCTAAGTACTTTAATGAGTGCCGGTATTCGTGAGGTGCTGATTATAAACACACCCCATGAACAACCCTTATTTAAAGCTTTATTGGGAGATGGCTCACAATGGGGGATGTCTTTACAATATGCTGTTCAGCCGGACCCGGGCGGCTTGGCCCAGGCTTTTTTGATTGGAGAATCTTTTATTGGTGATGATCCGTCTTGTTTGATTTTGGGCGACAATATATTCCACGGTGCCGGCATGCGACAGTTGATGCGCAATGCCGCAGAACGTGAAAGCGGTGCCACTGTTTTTGGTTATCGGGTACATGATCCTGAACGTTATGGTGTGGCGGCTTTTAATGAAGATGGCCAAGTGATTGATTTAGAAGAAAAACCAAAACACCCAAAATCAAATTTTGCAGTCACCGGTTTGTATTTCTATGATAATCAAGTGGTGGACATTGCCAAATCTTTACGCCCTTCTTCGCGGGGTGAATTGGAAATTACTGATCTCAATAAAGTGTATCTGCAACAGCAGAATTTACAGGTTGAGTTGATGGGGCGTGGTTTTGCCTGGCTGGATACCGGCACCCATGATTCCCTGGCAGAAGCCACCAACTTTATTTCCACCATCGAACGGCGCCAGGGCATTAAAATCGCTTGTCCTGAAGAAATCGCTTATAACCAAGGCTGGATTAGTGCTGAAGATGTGTTAAAACTGGCACAACCGATTAAGAAAAATGGTTACGGTCAATATTTAATCTCCTTAATAAAATACCAGCAATGAAGGTCATAGAAACAAGTTTGCCGGGTGTGCTGATTATTGAACCCAAGGTGTTCGGTGATGAACGTGGTTATTTTATGGAATCCTGGCAGCAACAGCGATACCGAGATATCGGTATTAAGTCCGATTTTGTGCAGTCCAATGTCTCTAAATCCAGCCATGGTGTGCTGCGTGGTTTGCACTTTCAAAATCCCAATCCACAAGGTAAATTGGTGTCGGTTTTGGTGGGTGAAGTGTATGATGTGGCGGTAGATATTCGCCGAGGCTCACCAAGTTTTGGGCAGTATGTGGCTGTTACCTTAAACCATGACAATCACCGTCAATTTTATGTGCCTGAAGGGTTTGCCCATGGGTTTTGTGTTTGTTCCGATTATGCCATATTTAGTTACATGTGCACGGACTACTATAATGCAGCTGCGGATGCTTCGATTGCCTGGAATGATGCGGATATTGGTATTGATTGGCCGATTGATTCACCGCAATTATCAGCCAAAGATCAAGCGGCTAACAAACTGGCGGAATTTCCGGCCGATAAACTACCGACCTACCAACCATGAAAATATTATTAACCGGTGCCGATGGTCAAGTGGGGTTTGAGTTGTGGCGAACCCTGCAATTTAATCGAGAAGTGATTCCCACAACTTCAGACGGTCGTGATGTGTATGGTATGAGTACCATCAAGTTTGATTTAAATGATGTCGATGATGTCCATAAAAAACTTGAAGCAATTGCCCCGGATGTGATTTGTAATGCGGCGGCTTATACCGCTGTTGATAAAGCGGAATCTGAGGTTGCTCTGGCCCATCGAATTAACAGTGAAGCGGTGGCACAAATGGCAGAGTTTTGTCGCCAGAAAAAACTACTCATGCTGCATTATTCCACTGAGTATGTGT
>QQUO01000191.1 GCA_008501575.1 Pseudomonadota bacterium | reverse complement strand
TCGCCTTTGTTATTCGTGTCCAACAGGGCTTGGTCAAACAGCTTCTTTTGCCAGAATCATTAGATGTCCACAAATCATCCATTGATTATGAGGACCTCGTAAAGCATGCCAAGGTTCAAGGGTCTCAGTTTTATAAAAAAACCCGTGCCGGTGCCGATAATCGCATTAATTTATTGTTTATGGGTGATGGTTACACCAGCGGTCAAGTTAATATTTTTGATGCGGATGTCAATTCGGTGATTGCTTATATGCAGACTTTTGAGCCATATCAAAGTTATGCAAATTTTGTCAGTTTTGATCGCTTATTTACTGCCAGTAGTCAGTCGGGTGCGGATAAGCCAGCACCTTGCTTTTCCCCGGCAACCTTTGTTAACACAGCCTTTGATGCAAAATATTGTACCAGTAATCTTGAACGATTATTAACTGTCAACAGCACCAAGGTACTGACAGCCGCCGCCGCTAATCCCAATTGGGATGAGATTGCTGTGGTTGTCAACGATGGTGTTTACGGTGGGGCGGGTGGTTCCTTTTCCACTTTTTCAACCCATGCCCTGGCCGATGATATTTTTATCCATGAATATGGTCACAGTTTCACCGGTTTGGCTGACGAATATGACTCGCCTTATCCGGGATATCCTGCCTGTAGTGATATTTCAGGCAGTTCCCCCTGTGAAGCCAATGTCACCAATGTTTCCGTTAGAAATAATATTAAATGGAATTATTTAATTGCCGGAGCCACTCCGGTACCGACACCGGATACCCCTCCTTACAGCAGTGTGGTGGGTTTATTTGAAGGTGCCAGATATTTAAGTTCGGGCATGTATCGACCGCAAAGCACTTGTAATATGCGATCTTTGGGATATGGTTTTTGCGCAGTTTGCCAGGAAGCCTATGTTAAGAAGGTTTATGAGGTTCTTTATGCACAAGGCGGTACCAAGTTGAGTTTAATCGAACCTGACAGCGCCGTTCCAATCAGTCAAAATCCCACTGGCATGGTGGCAACGCCCATGAATTTTTCAGTGTTGACCTTGCAGCCCAGTCATGATTTGTATGTGACTTGGTATGTGGCTGGTGTTAGTCAGGGAACGACCCAATCATCCCAAGTGATGCAGAGTTTCCAGTTTACGCCGACGAATAGTGGCCCCGTTGAGGTCAAGGTTCGGATAAAAGACAATTCCAGTTTGGTCAATGCCAGCCAACACAGCAGCTTGCCATTTTTTGAGCATGCCTGGCAAGTCAATGTCCAACCACTGGTTGATTTAATCTTTGAAAATGGCTTTGAGTGAGTCCTTTAATAATAACGCGTAGTCACAACGGAGTGTGACTACGCGTATATAATCTTCTGGAACAGGCATTGGACTTAATCATTATTAATGAAACTTTCCCCTGGACCACGCTTGCGGTCATTGTCGGAGTAAGAGGATTCAGTGGTGTATTTTTGTCCGGTTGCCGAAATTTCATTAAACGAAAAATACAAAAAACCTCACAACGCATCATATCCTTCCATCCACCACATTTTGTTAAAAGCAGCCCCATGACTTCCGGCCTATTTTGCGTTTTGGGCGGTATTTTCTGTTTATAAATAGGGGTGTTTGGTGTACTGTGTATGCTTTTTTAATTGAGAGGAATCTTATGCTGAGAAAAACATCTGTTTTTATGGTAATTACACTTTTGGCGTTATCGCTGAGTGTTTCTGCCAAGTTACCGAAGGGTATAGACAAAGTGACTTCAGTGGAAGGCATCACCGAATATAAGATGGATAACGGTTTGCAGATTCTATTGTTCCCTGATCCGACCCAGGAAACCATCACCGTAAACATCACTTATCATGTAGGTTCCAAGCATGAAAATTATGGTGAAACCGGGATGGCGCATTTGTTGGAGCATTTGGTGTTTAAAGGCACGCCGAATCACCCGAATATTCCGAAAGAACTCACCGATCACGGTGCCGAGCCCAATGGCACCACCTGGACTGATCGCACCAATTATTTTGAAACTTTTACCGCCACCGATGAAAATCTGAACTGGGCGTTGGATTTAGAGGCCGATCGCATGGTCAATTCTTTTATTGCCAAAAAAGATTTGGACAGCGAAATGACGGTGGTTCGTAATGAGTTGGAGAGCGGTGAAAATAATCCGATTCGGGTATTGATCGAGCGCATGTTGTCGATTTCTTATGACTGGCATAATTACGGTAAAAGCACCATCGGCGCCCGCAGTGATTTAGAAAATGTCGACATCAGTAATCTGCAAGCCTTTTATAAAAAATACTATCAACCGGATAATGCCACCTTAATTGTGGCCGGTAAAATTGATGAAGCCAAAACTTTAAAACTGATTAGTAAATATTTTGGCAAATTAAAAATGCCCAAGCGAGAATTAACACCTTTATACACCGAAGACAATGTTAAAGATGGTGAACGTACTGTTACTGTACGTCGTCCCGGCGATGTGCAAGTGGTGGCCGCGACCTATCATATTCCGGCGGGTGTCGATCCGATGTTTCCGGCAGTGGAAGTGTTAACCCAAATCATGGCTGATTCAAGTAATGGAAGATTGCATGAGAATTTAGTGAAAAAGGATTTAGCCGCCAATGCCTTCGGCTTTACCTTTCAGTGGGCAGAACCGGGTGTGGTCAATTTTATGGCGCAAGTGGCGAAAGACAAAGATTTACAAGCGGCTGTCGATGGCCTGTTGACAACTTTAGAAGGTGTAAAACAAGCACCGATTACCGAGGACGAAGTCAAGCAAGCCAAAGCCTCATTAATTAAGCAATTCGAACTGGCTTTTAATTCCTCTGAACGCATTGCTTTGTATTTAAGCGAATGGGTTGGCATGGGTGATTGGCGCTTGATGTCTTTGAGTCGTGAT
>QQUO01000260.1 GCA_008501575.1 Pseudomonadota bacterium | reverse complement strand
TAATTAATATTCAACTATAATAATTACCGGGTTTCCCGACCCTGTCACCTTGTTAATCGACCTTGTAGATTCAGGCTCAGGAATGTTAATTCGAGGCCTCGGATACTCCACGATTTGGACAAAGAGGGCGGGAGGCCTATCTACGTTCATGCTCACAAATGTGGCATCAGGGTGGGACGGCCTTCCCGATAATGCTCTCTATGATAAAGCCTGTTGGATTAAAATAACTAATTTAAAACAACAAAATGACCTTATGGGATTAATATACAAGGGTGGGCTCAGCCCACCAAAATAGCGTATATCTGGTGCAAAAGGTGCATAATTGCACTTTAATCCCGATATATTCGGATAAGTGCATTATATAAGTGCAATTTTTAACTCTATATTAGTCATTTTAATTAAAAAAACGACTAATGTAAGCAAATAACACCCGTTTTTGCTATAGTTATGAATAAAATGTATATAAAATAAATTGTTATAAACCTTCGGAAGTTTCATGGAAAAGTTCGATAAATTAGATATTGCAGATGAAATGCTAGAGAGTGCAATAGAATCATATTTGGATAACCAAAAGTATTTTTCCGCATTGCATTTAGCTGGAGCGGCGCAAGAGATTTATGGCAAGTGGTTACGTATAAATGGGGGGCAAGACTTCTCCACAATGATGCTAGATCATGCAGGAAAAATATTTGAAGAGCCACTAGATAGAAAGTCTATCAAAAAAGAAGATAAGCGCCCTAAGAATTCTATTAAGCATATGGACAGTAAGTCAGATCGCTTTGCTCACCTTAATCCGCAATTGGACTCATTCATGGCAATCTCTGAAGCTGTAACGGAGTATTTGATACTTCAGAGACCTGAAACTGACAATATCAAAAGGTTTAAAAGTTATTTTATTAGCACTAAAGACAACGGCTTATAACAAGCCAATTAAATTCGCTCCCTGCGGTCGCAGGACCTCGCTGACGCGCCGCCGTTTATTGGAGCGTTATTTTGTTGGTTTTTAAGGTTTTGACCTGATTCAGGCCCCGTGGCTCTTACTTTTGGTGAAGGGACAAAACTAAAAAATCTGTAGCAATATTCCGATGTTGTATAAGAAAATGGATATAATGAAGTGACTGTATTAGATTGTTTTTATCTCAATGGACATGTTATTAAATATTTTAATTTTACTTATTGGAATAGTAGCCACATTTTTTGTTTCAAGACACTATTACAATAAGTCAGTTGATAAAAAACTAACACCTTGTCTTATTTATAGTTCAGATCTGTTCAGGTTTATTGATAAAGAAATAAGATCTAAGTTGTTTATAAGTTATGAAGGAAAAGAAATTGATAACTTGCATGAGTTACGCTTTTTAATTGCTAATGATGGTGAAAAAACCATATCTAAACCTATAAAGCCTCTCACTTTAACCATAAAAAATGGGAAAGTTATTAACGCAGTTATTGAGCAAATCCATCCAAAAGAAAGAAAAGTAAATATTAAATGCACCGGGAATATAATTACCTTTGATTTTGATTTGCTAAATAAAAATGAAAAATTTTTAATCTACGTTTTAATTAATGGAAGAATTAAAAAAGATGACTATGAATTTGCGATAGTTGAAGAAGAGTTGTCTCCAAAGCTTAATATTCGTGAGTTGAGATTTGACCATATGGTTCATGAACTCACAAAAAAAGAAGGCATTGATATTGGTTTTATCATTTTTATTTCTTTGATTTTTTTATCGGTATGGTCAATCGTTTTTTTATTTGCTGTAATCGGCATAATGTTCATACCTTGGGCTGAACCAAATTTCCAGCAGCTACTAGCAGATATCGGAATAACCGTTGAACATCAACTTTATGAAGTACTTAATTTACAGTTGTTGAAATATGTTTTTAGTATCATATCGTTTATATGTTCATTCGTATTTTTGAAAATAGCATTAGGATTTACAAAGGATTTATATTTATGGTGCACTAAGTTGAAAAAATTACTGGATTAAACGTTAATAAAAAAATCTAAGATAGTTAATCAAGTACATGCATTAAGTTAGCTTATTCTGGCAAATAATCTAGGACAGGCATCAGACAAGGAGAGCCTTTCGAACCATTGTGTCAATTCAGGATGCGATATGCCCCCTTTAATTGAGTGTTATAGATCGATGAAATTAGTCCAAGATTGCTAAAATCTTTGTATTGTTGTTTTAAAGTGATTTGGCCTGATTCAAGCCGAGCGGTATGGTTTCACGAATGTGAAGTATAAAGAAAAAATCTGTTTGGTTTGGTCTATTCGAGAGCTGGTTTTAAGCGTATTCCAACCGACCATGACCGATTTGTTTTATTTGAATATTCTTTGAGCTGGCTAGCAGTTCCAATGGTGTTATACCCAACAGATTTAAAGCCTTTTAACTCATCGATTTATCAACCTGGGAATCTGAACATTGCTTGATTGACGTCAAAACGTCGTAACGTTATAATGACTTATTGCCACAATCTTCTGAAAGCACCATGACCGAAACATCAAAACGTTCCACAATTTACTTTGACCCGCAGTTGCATGCGGCACTCAGGCTGAAAGCCGCACATACCCACCGTTCCTTATCAGATATCGTTAACGAAGCGGTTCGGGCGGCGTTGGCTGAAGATCAGGAGGATTTAGCGGCCTTTGAAGAGCGGGTTTCCGAGCCGACTATGAGCTATGAGGCCTTGTTGGACGATTTGAAGGCTCATGGCAAACTATAAGCTTGTTTTTAAGAAATCTGTTGCCAAAGATTTACGCCCAATCCCAAATAAAGATGTTGCCCGTATCCTTCAGCGCATTGAGACACTGCGGGGGAATCCCCGGCCAATCGGCAGTGAAACGCTTTCAGGTCAGGAACGCTAC
>QQUO01000267.1 GCA_008501575.1 Pseudomonadota bacterium | reverse complement strand
ACTATAAGCTTGTTTTTAAGAAATCTGTTGCCAAAGATTTACGCCCAATCCCAAATAAAGATGTTGCCCGTATCCTTCAGCGCATTGAGACACTGCGGGGGAATCCCCGGCCAATCGGCAGTGAAAAGCTTTCAGGTCAGGAACGCTACCGGATTCGACAGGGCGTGTATCGAATCATCTATGAAGTGACCGATAGGCAATTAATCGTCACGGTCGTGAAAATAGCTCACCGAAAGCAGGTTTATATGCGTTAAAGGTCGTTAGTTTCTTAAACTTAATGGTGATTACTTTATCTCGTTCCCATGCTCTGCGTGGGAACGTAAATGGAACACAGACTAAATTTGCATTTCAACACCGGTGCGTGAGAACGAGTGGTTACTTTTTTTATTAGAGTTAGTTTTAAGATAGCATACTGAGTATTTATTCCAGATTAAGATGCTTTTTTATAAAATCTAAAGACCTGCTGACAAAGTAAAGTTTATTTGCCTGATGACTCAAAGAATGGCCTTCATTATCAAAAAGAATGACATTATGATCTAACTTCTTCAGGCTGATGATTTGTTGTGTTCTGATTATCTGTTCAACGGTTACACGCGTATCATTGACACCCTGGAAAAATAATAAAGGTTGTTTGATTTTGTCCAGTAAATACAATGGTGATTTTTCCACCAGCTGAGTTAAATCTGTTTTGGGATCGCCAATAATTTCAACCAAGGTCTGGTATTCCTCTTGGTCTTCGCTTAAAGCATGGGCCGTAAAAACAAGTGGTAAATCCATAACGCCTGCAATTGAAACTGCACATTTAATGAGATCCGGGTATAAATACGCCATCATAATGGAAGAATAACCGCCATAACTCCCGCCCACGGAGCATATTTTTGTTTTGTCTATCGGATGGTCTGCCAGGGTTTTCTGAATGACGGCATATATATCTTGTTCAATTTTTTGGCCCCATTGTTGTTTTCCCAATTCAGTAAAATTTTTACCGAAACCATCAGAGCCCCGGTAATTTACTTTCAAACTGGCCACACCGTGTGCTGCAAAAAAATGTTGCATGGTGTCGTTATAGGCGTAGTCCCTTACTCCAATCGGGCCTCCGTGTGGCATCACAACTAATGGGTATTGGGTAGTGCCTTGTGGGTCAGGAAGTATTAAATATCCTTCAATGACGACACCATCATCGGCTCTGGCTTTAATTAAATGATGATAACCTTTTTTCTGCTTCTCAAATTCCGGATTGTGATCGAATAATTTATCAACTTTGTTGGTGTTGGTATTTAAAATATACCAGGCACCGTCATTGGACGGCGAGTCTCCATAGATGACCACTTTGTTATAATCCGGAATTTCTTGAACTTTATAGAGGTTTAAATCAGGATTGGCAGATTTAGCAGATTTTAAGATGTCATCATCGGGATTGTAGTAGGTGTTCGTTAATCGACCGTTTTCTATAATAGTGTGTCCAATGACCTGGTGATTGGTTTGATCTACAATAATGGACTGAATTTCATGTTCATTAGCATCGAGGTATGCCCCTAAGTGTTTGAAATCAGATGTTGAGTATTTATGTAGCGACATTTTGTCGGAGTATTGATTGGTTAAAGCCAGAAAATAATCATCATCCGGGCTGAGGTAAACCAGATTTATTTTATTTTCAGTCCCTTTGATGGTTTTTAGCTCAATCCATTGGTTGCTTTTTGGATCAGGCAGGTACCAGTAGGTAAATAGTTCCTCATCATCTTTATTTTGTTTATATGATACAGCGGCTCTGATAACACCATTTTTATCTGTAAGCCATCCAATGATATCTTCGAGTTCCTTCGTGGGCTCATGTATTTTTCGAAATGATTTTGCGATGCTGTCATCATTCGATACATCCACCTTAAATAGATTGTTTTTCTTGGACATACGATCATTGGCCGAAGCAAAGAAAAGAATATCGTTATCCTGTTTAATTAAACTGTCCACAAGCAGGCCTGAATAATTAAATGGCACGAATGTTGCATTAGTTATTTGCATGTTTTTGTTAATAGTCAGGTGACTGACGTAATGAGATTCTTTGTTGCCTAATGACAGAGTAATAAATAGCGTGTCTTTATCCACCCAGCTGTAATTTTTAACGAAAGCTTTTTCGGGCAGTTCTTTGTTTAATAATATAGAAACGTCATAGTTGTTGATGTTAACTATACCCAGAATGATTTTATTTTCCTGATATGCAGTAAAGAGCATAAAATGTCCCTGAGGGCTTATTCCATTGGCTTGTGTCCGGTTTTGGGAATAATATAATTCCAATTTAGGGTAACGGTTATTAATATCTGATGTATCCAGTTCATCTCCTATGAGTGTCATGGGCAGTTGTTCTTTGTTATTTCTTAAATACAACAGTTCAGGGAGAGTATCACCCTGGAAATCTGTGATTGCTTGAGATAGATAGTTGGCATAGGGATCTTCGTTCTCTCCTCTGTACTCAAAGGGTATGTGGTTTAATTGTGGGAACTTTTTTTTGAAGCGAGCAATATCATTGCTTAAGTGGTTTACATTTGAGAGGTAGATGTAAGGCATGTAAAGAGAATGTGGCACTTTGTTAATAGGCCAGGCCCCGGGATAATTCACCACACCCGGCTTGACTGTGAATTTGAAGTCGTTTTTTTCAAAACGTTTTCGCAGGTATAAATAACCTTTTGTTACGTTAAAAAAATCCCAATAATATTCCCCGGCTTTAACTTTTAAGAGTGCTTGGTTTTCACCCACTCTTAGGTCGGTAAATGATATGTTTTTACCACGGTTTAATGCTTTAATCCTGATTTTTGATACATCGACATCTGCGTGAACTCGGAGAAAAAGATAGCCCTCTTCATCAGCCAATTCTGTTGTTTT
>QQUO01000227.1 GCA_008501575.1 Pseudomonadota bacterium | reverse complement strand
GCCCAATAATCCCTTTCATTGGTATTTCGGTTATGGCCATCATTTCAGCGTTATCAAACTTGGTTATTAAGCCGCTGTTGATTAAGGTTACGGGCAGGAAAAAGGTCGTCTGACGTGAATACCTATTTGTGACTTTTTGAGGCATTTATAGCAATTAATCTGCCAAAGCTTTTTATTGGCTTGTAACTTGAGACTATAATAAGTCGTATACCCCGGATTAATTATATGTTTGATTATCGTATTTTCCCTGATTATTTCTCTCTGAAAATAAGTTTCTTATGAATGGTATAAGCATTCTGACGGTTGATATTGTTACCATGGCGTTTACCCGTGGCATTATGCAAATGATGCTGGGTGGCTTGTTGCTTTATTTGGGGAGTGGTCGGCTAAATGATCGGGCAGCGATATGGTGGGCGTTAGGTTTTTTACTGAACGGGGTATCGCTATTTGCCTTTTCATTTGATGTTCCGGTAGCCTGGGAGCTATTTCGAAATACGTTAAACCATTTGGCCATCGGCTTTTCTTCAGTGTTTTTCTTAATGGGTTTTTGGCAGTTTGGGCAACAGTCGATTAAGCCTTGGCTACTGGTTTTACTCATTGTGTTTCCGGCCATCAGCATCGTAGCTTGGGAAGTGCTTTGGCCGAATGCCCGTTTCCGAGTTCTTACGACGGCCAGTGGTCAGGTTGTGTATTTGCTTGCCTTGCAACACGCCCTTGCTTCGCCATTACGAACTGAGCTGGCGCGAATATTCCGGCGCTTACGTTATGCGGTTATTATTTACCTCGTTATCTTTATTTGGTCGTATGCAGGACTTATTGAAATTTTACCGACCACCGCACGCCAGTCCTTAGATTATCACCGGTCGATATTTACCATCGCTTCGTTATTGTTTATGCTGACCCTGGCTGTTGGCTGCCTGGCACTGAAATTCGCATCCTTGGCAGCACGCAATTCTGATTTGGCGATGCGCGACTGGCTGACGGGTTTACTTAATCGGCGTGGCTTTTTTAATCAAATTGAATCTGGCAATCAGGCGAATAAAGACAGCAGCTCCATCAGTCTGTTGGCCATCGACATTGATCATTTTAAGAAAATTAATGACCTTGAAGGTCATGCGGCAGGCGATTTAGTCCTCAAACGATTTGCAGCATTATTGAAGACTTTTGACAACGACAATCGGCTGATAGCACGCATGGGTGGCGAAGAATTTTTGGTCACCTTATATGATTCATCCGAAGCCGAGGCCTTGGCATTGGCTGAAGATATTCGCCGGCAAGTCGAGCAAAGTAAGGTGTTACTATCAAACCAAAAAACGATTCAGTTCACCATCAGTATCGGTGTCTATCAGCTAGGCCAGCACGAAAAAATTGAACAGGGACTGACCCAAGCCGATGAAGCTTTATACAAAGCAAAAAGACAAGGTCGAAATCAGGTGGTTTTGGCGTCAAACATATAAACATAGGTCTCTATGAATATAAACAGTCGAGTTATCTTTGATAACCCTCATTTTCTCGTCAGCGAAACTAAGCCCGGGTGTTTGCGAGTGAGGGAAGCTTTTCAGTCGGAAGATATCGTGCGCTCAATATTTACTTTGTTGTTTCTGGCAGTATTTTGGTTTGCAAATCTTGAAAATATAGATATTTATGCGCCCTATGAATTCCTGATAGGGTGGAGGTTTTTGGCGGCATTCACAGTTGCACTCATGATTCTGTATTATATTTGGTACAAAGGTTATGTTGAGTTTGATAATGCCAAAGGTCTTATAAAAATTAAATTCAAACAACATAAATTTTTCGGATCAAAGACAGTAAATTACGAAGACATTGCGGCAATACAGGTTAAAGTGAGTAAACAGAAGAATAATGTTGGTAAAACATATTTTATTGACTTCTTTTACTTAAATTTAAAATCACGTGAAACGCAACAGTTTCTAAAAATTTATAGAAGACAGCATGAACGACGAATTGCTTTAGATATCGCGAATCATATTGATATTGAAATAAAAGAACGTGCAGGGTAAGCACCGTAGCTTTGTCTATCAGCTATTATGGCGCTTTAACCATCATCAACTAAATTTTTGATTATTGACTAATCCCCATTTGTTGTTGATGGGCAAAGCCCATCCTACGGTGCTTGGTTGTAGTTATAGGTCATACGCTGCGATTGAAGTTACAGTTTATTATGATGTAAAGAGACAATTTGTGTCCGTTTAATAACTGCGCTACACTTAAACCATGAATGAGTGGCTTGTTATTTTACTGTTGACCTTATTGGCCGGTGTCGCGATTCCTATCGGCGGGACGTTGGCGGCGTTTGAAAACATTCGTCGCGACTGGTTAAAAAATGAGCTTCGACATGGCGTGATGGCATTTGGTGGTGGCGCTTTATTGGCGGCGGTTGCTTTGGTGTTGGTGCCGGAGGGTAGTAAGGACTTGCCGATTTGGGCCACGGCATTGAGCTTTATTTTGGGTGGTTTGGTGTTTATGGCTTTGGATATTATGTTGGCCAAAAACCAAACATCCGCCAGTCAACTGGTGGCCATGCTGGCTGACTTTATTCCCGAAGCCCTGGCTTTAGGGGCCACCTTTGTGATTGATAAAAAAGTGGCGCCCTTATTGGCCGGGATTATGGCTTTGCAAAATTTACCCGAAGGCTTTAACGCCTTTCGAGAGATTAAGTCTTCGTCACATTACAGTGCACGGAAAATAGTTATCGTTTTTATCTTGATTGCCTTTTTGGGACCATTGGCCGGTTTATCCGGTTATTGGCTGCTCAGCGATTTCCAGGAAATCGTCGCTGCCATAATGCTGTTTGCCGCCGGTGGTATCACTTACATTATCTTCCAAGACATCGCGCCTCACGCCAAACTTGAATCCCACTGGTCAC
>QQUO01000244.1 GCA_008501575.1 Pseudomonadota bacterium | reverse complement strand
CAAGTCTTATTACAAGACCGCACAGTCGGTTTTAAAATATTGGTCCAGGATGACTGGCATGACAGTTTAATTCAGCCACAAGATAACAGCCTAATTTATGAGTTTGAGGCGCTTGAGCCACAAAAGCTATTTATCAGGTCAATGTCTAACAACTGGCGTATTATTGAAAACAATGCAATCAAAGCCGTTAATTTTGAGGCGCAATTACCTGAGCTGGGAAGTTTTGCAACCTCTGAACGGTTAAGTGAGAACCAAATCGTTATGGGGGGTAAAAATGGTATGTTGACATTTTTAGACTTCGATTCCATGACGTCTAAATCATTTAAGCTTTCCAATGATTGGATTTCAGCCATCCGAAAAACCACGGACAATGGTTTACTGATACTATCAAATTTTAAAATATATCACTTGTCATGGCCCAGTCCCTGGCGGATACAAGACAGTAGTACGGGGCTAAGTAGTGATATTTTTAATGTCACAATATGGAATGATCAGCTTTATGCGCTGTCTCGAGCGGGGGTTTTTGTAGAAAAAAATGGACAAGCCATTGATGAGATCCAACATTTTAAATTACTAAAATGGACCAATCAGGAAGCATGGGATTTGTTGCCATTAAATGCAGAAGAGATGCTGTTTGCCGATTCACATCATACATTTCTTGTTAAAAATAACATGAAGACAGCCATAACTGATGTGATTTACCCAAGAAAATTTATACAGTCTCGATACGATTCTAATCGAATATATATGACGACTGAGTTAGACGCCAGATTATTAAGCAGAAATGGTGATGTCTGGCATGATTGGGTGATTGCCAAAGGCAAACCAACAAGCTTGGTGGAACTGTCAGAAGGCAACTTGCTGATAACAACGATTAATGATGAATTTTATCGGGTGATTCTAAATGACACATTTGATGCCGTTGAAAAGGTTATTGATTTAGCAGCAATCAACAACATGAGTGCCCTTGAATTGGATAATCTATTGCTATATTTAGATCCGCAAAATAAAGTATTGGCCTCCAACAGCCAACAATTTTACGTTTTTAAGAATAACCAGCTGGAAGCAACTGATTTGATGGGCTTATCTGATTACCTGAATCCGGCTGATTTAATCTCAGTAAAAACAGGACCCGATAAAAGCCTCTGGGCCAGTAGCGCCACCCAAATATTTAGACACCTGGAAGGCACCGAATGGCAGACCATCGATGCCAGGCCTTATCTTCAGGGTGGGATATATGACATGGTTTTTTTACCGGATCAAATCAAAGTTTCTGCCAATAGCGTTATTTTAAGTTATTTACTGGATCAGCCTGCAGAATCCACAGAATCCAATGGCCATGTAATCATATCATCAATACAACTGTTATCAGACCAAGACGGCCAATCCAAGAACCTGCCAATCCAGCCCGAGCGACCAATTGTACTTGGGCCTGAGGCCGGTGGATTGGCGTTTCAATTTACATTCACAGATTTTAAAAACTTAAACTCGACTCAATACCAGTACCGCTTACAAGGGCAAAATATGCTTTGGTCACCATACAGTGGAAACAGCCAGGCCAATTTTCTTAATTTATCTGCAGGTAGCTACCTGTTTGAGGTTCGCGCCAAGGATGTCAATGGTCAAATTCATAGCAGTTCTGCAGTGGCCTTTACCATTGAACCGGTTTGGTTCTTAAGTATTTGGGCCAAAATAGCTTGGCTGTTTTTATCCGTACTGACCGCCTTATTTGCCTTAAAACTGTTTTTAAAATGGCGGGAAAAAATTCATATAGAACAAAAAAATGAATTAAGAACCATCATTAATGATAAAACCAAAGCATTAAAATTAGCCAACGATGCCTTACAAGATTTGGCCCATAAAGACAGCTTAACGGGATTAGCCAACCGTCTATTTTTAGACAGCTACATCAACCAATTAATCGACGATAAAGTCAGGACTCTGTCGATATTGATGATGGATATGGATTATTTTAAGCAATACAACGATACATTCGGACACCTCGCCGGGGATCAACTGTTAGAAAAATTTGCCCAATCATTATTAAGCTTTATTAATGGGGAAGAGGATTTAGTGGCACGTTATGGCGGTGAAGAATTCCTGGTCATTTTGCCCAATACACAACAAGACAGTGCATTTTTAACCGCTGAAAAAATACGGCAATATGTTGCCAAGCATAAAGAACAAGTCACCTTATCAATTGGCTTGGCGTTTTTAGACAGCCAGCAGCCCATCCAATCAAGCAAAGATGTGTTTGCCATCATAGACCTGGCCGATAAAGCCTTATATGAAGCCAAAAGAGCGGGTAGAAATCAAGTTGTGGTGCATAGCCGAAAATTATTATGCCACTGATTCTATCCGTTGTGTGCCGCATAGCCTGATTTCTGAGA
Source organism: Pseudomonadota bacterium (assembly GCA_008501575.1). Classification (GTDB taxonomy): domain Bacteria; phylum Pseudomonadota; class Gammaproteobacteria; order Xanthomonadales; family Marinicellaceae; genus Marinicella. Next base: position 503 of record QQUO01000244.1, on the reverse strand, counting down.
GCACTTTTTCGCTTTTCATGGGGCCAATCAGCAACACTTCCAAATAATAAAGATAACCAAGGCACACCCATTTATGCACCTTGCTCGTAACACATCAGTTTGCCTCTGGGTTTGCAGCTTGTTCTGCTTGGGCGGTTTTCTTAACAATATTCTTTTTGTCTTTCTTTTTTGGCCACCAATGATTTGAGTTGAAAGAAGTCAATAAAGTCTTTAACCAATTCATCAAAGCAAAACTAATCCAAATCGACCACAGTAAGATTAACAGCTTGTACCACCACAAATGCACACTTAACACCGTAATGCCGGGCAATTCCCCATTACCCATATCAGCAAACCACTGCAGCTGCGATGAGGACGAACCGGCACCAATAATGCCCATATCCGGATAAGACAGCAAACCAAATCCCACCGCAGTGATTAGAACCAACACCGCAATAGCGGTAAAAAACAAACTGAACCACTGTAAAAGAATGTTCTTATAATCGGCCTCAAATCCTGAAAAT